>JAGNOM010000024.1 GCA_017990155.1 Propionivibrio sp.
GATCTGGCGACGCGCGCCGAACCGTTCATGTTCGCCGATACGCCGTTCGACGCGGCCATCCATTGCGGCGGCCCGATCTGGCCCGGAGCGCAAGCCGAGTTTCTGTTCGGCGAAGAGATGGTGCCGGTGTGCAGTCCGGAATTGTTGAAGGGAAGAAAACAGATCGATCCGACCGAACTGGCGTCGCTGCCGTTACTGCACCAATCCGCGCGTCCGGATGCCTGGCGCGAGTGGTTCGCGGTCGCCGGTCTGGAAAACGTGAATGCGATGGGGGGCGCGCGCTATGAATTGTTTTCGATGCTGGTCGAGGCGGCGCGGGCCGGCTTGGGTGTAGCGCTGGTGCCGCGCTTCTTCGTGGTCGGTGAAATGGCCTCAGGCCAGTTGCTGACGCCGTGTCCCTACGTCCTGCACAACCAGCGCAGCTACTACCTCGTGTATCCGGAAAACAAGGCTGATTCGGTGCCGCTGCTTGCCTTCCGCGAGTGGATGCGCGGGCAGGCGGCGGCGTACCGCGAGTTGGCGGGCGTCTGGACCAATCCTGCCGCCCAGCCGGCGCTCAGCAAAGAATGAGGTTGTCGCGGTGGATGATCTCGGGCTCGTCGACGTAGCCGAGGATGTCCTCGATATCCTGGCTGGCGTGGCGAGCGATGCGGCGTGCATCACTGCTTCCGTAGTTGGCCAGACCGCGCGCGACTTCAACACCTTCCGGCGACATGCAGGCAACGGCCGCGCCGCGTTCGAATTCGCCCTGAACCTCGATCACGCCGATTGGCAGCAGGCTCTTGCCTTCGCCGAGTGCCTTGACCGCGCCGGCGTCAAGGTTTAGCCGGCCGCTCAGTTGCAGGTGGTCGGCCAGCCATAGCTTGCGCGCGTTGAGCGGTTGCGTTTGCGAGACGAGCAACGTGCCGATCGGCTCGCCTTGCCCGATGCGCGGCATCACGTTCTTTTCGCGGCCGCTGGCGATGACCGTATGCGTTCCGCTACTGGCGGCGCGCTTGGCGGCGATGATCTTGGTGATCATGCCGCCGGTGCCGATGCGCGTGCCAGCGCCTCCCGCCATCGCTTCCAGCGCCGGATCACCGGCCGTTGCTTCGCTGACGAGCGTGGCGCTGGGATCCTTGCGCGGATCGGCCGTGTACAGACCCTTTTGATCGGTGAGGATGACCAGTGCGTCGGCATCGACGAGGTTCGCAACCAGCGCGCCCAGCGTGTCGTTGTCACCGAACTTGATCTCGTCGGTGATGACCGTGTCGTTCTCGTTGATGATCGGCACGGCGCCGAGGCCGAGCAGCGTCGTCAGTGTCGTGCGGGCGTTGAGGTAGCGCTTTCGATCAGCTAGATCCTCGTGCGTCAGCAGGACTTGCGCCGTTTGCAAGCCGTGGCGCGAGAACGCGCTTTCGTAGACTTGCACCAGCCCCATCTGGCCGACTGCGGCACATGCTTGCAACTCATGCACTGCCTTCGGGCGTTTCTCCCAACCCAGTCGCTGCATCCCGCAGGCGATGGCGCCAGAAGAGACAAGGACCACCTCCTTGCCGTTCTGGCGCAGCTGGGCGATCTGGCGTGCCCATTCGGTGATGGCATTGAGGTCGAGCCCTTCGCCGTTGTTGGTGACGAGGGCGGAACCTACCTTGATGACGAGTCGTTTTGCATCGGCGATGCGGGTCGTGGCCATGGCTATTTGGATCAGTCGTTTGCGGAGGATTCGGAGTGTTCTGTGTCTTCTGCGTCGTCGGGGAAGTGGTCGTCCGGCGACGATTCCTTGAGCGGAGGCGGTGGCGCGAGGGTATCGAGCGCATCCTGCAGCTTGTAGATCAGCGGGCGGCAGCCTTCGCCATTGATCGCCGTAATCTGGAAGCACGGTGCTCCGGCGGTATCGTAGGCGTTCAGGAAGTCGGCAATGCGCTGCTCGCGCTCGTCTTCGGGAATGAGGTCGAGCTTGTTCAGAATCAGCCAGCGTGGCTTGGCAGCAAGCTCCGGACTGTACTTTTCAAGCTCGCGTACGATGGCTTGGGCATCGTGGACCGGATCAGCTTCCGGGTCCGGCGGCGCAAGATCGACGATATGCAGCAGGACACGCGTTCGCGCGAGGTGCTTGAGGAAGCGGATGCCCAGACCGGCACCGTCCGCCGCGCCTTCGATCAGTCCGGGGATGTCGGCAATGACGAAGCTCTTGGTATCACTGACGCGCACGACGCCCAGATTCGGATGCATCGTCGTGAACGGATAATCGGCGACCTTCGGACGTGCAGCCGAAACGGCGCGGATAAAGGTGCTCTTTCCAGCGTTGGGCAAACCGAGCAAACCAACGTCGGCCAGCACCCGGAGCTCCAGGCGAAGATCGCGTTCTTCGCCGAGTTCGCCCTTTGTGCATTGCTTTGGCGCGCGATTGACGCTCGATTTGAAATGGACGTTGCCAAGGCCGCCGCGCCCACCTTTAGCCAGCAAGACCTTCTTTTCGTCGACATCGAGGTCGGCGATGATCTCGTTGGTGTTGACGTCGTAGATCACGGTCCCTACTGGCACGTGCAGAGTGATATCGCTGCCGCCCTTGCCATAGCATTCAGCGGATGCGCCATTTTCTCCTCGTTGTGCGAGAAACTTTCGGCTGTAACGGTATTCGATCAGCGTGTTCAGATTCCGGTCAGCGATGACGTATACGCTCCCGCCTTTGCCGCCGTCACCGCCATTCGGGCCGCCTTCCGGTTCGTACTTTTCGCGCCGGAACGAGGCGACGCCATTGCCGCCGCTGCCGGCCGCGATATAGATTTTTGCCTCGTCGATAAACTTCATGAAACAGCCTCTTTCGGAAAAACTCGAACTACACGGGAGCTACAAATGAAAAAGCCCTACCGCAAGGATAGGGCTTTGCCGTTCATACGGTTTGCGCCTGGATTACGACATCCTCAGGCGGCGGGTGTGATGCTGACCGTACGACGGCGCTTTTCGCCCTTCAGCGTGAACTGCACGTGCCCTTCGATCAGTGCGAAGAGAGTGTGGTCCTTGCCGATACCGACGTTGACGCCAGGATGGAACTCGGTGCCGCGCTGGCGAACGATAATGTTGCCGGCCGAAACAAGCTCACCACCGTAACGCTTCACGCCAAGGCGTTTCGATTCGGAGTCGCGGCCGTTGCGGGAACTACCGCCTGCTTTTTTGTGTGCCATGTGTCTATTTCCTTTCCGTTAGGCCGGCGATCAGACCGAAATGCCGTCGATGAGGATTTCGGTGTAGTTCTGACGGTGGCCTTGATGCTTCTGGTAATGCTTGCGGCGACGCATCTTGAAGATCGTAACCTTTTTGTGGCGGCCTTGCGAAAGCACAGTGGCCTTGACCGAAGCGCCGGAGACGAGAGGAGCACCGATTTTCACGGTTTCGCCTTCGCCCACCATCAGGATCTGGTCAAGGGTAATCTCTGCGCCAACTTCTGCCGGTATCTGTTCTATTTTAAGTTTTTCGCCAGCGGCAACGCGATATTGCTTGCCACCGGTTTTTATGACCGCGTACATGTTGGACTCCAAAAACAAGTGAATTTTTGAAACAAAGGACCGCGTATACTACAGAATTCAGTCGACAAGTCAAAGGGTTCCGTGTACCCCGTTCGAATGTTAGAACCCGTCTGGCTTGACGCGGGACAAGCCGGCCCCATAAGATTCAAAAGTTTTGTGCCAAGGCGGAATGTGGTGAAACTCGAGCAGCTTTTCAACTTGATCGGGCCTGACATGAAGGCCGTGGACGCGGTGATTCGCGCGCGCCTGCATTCGGACGTGGTCCTGGTTCGGCAGGTCGCCGAATACATCGTCAACGCCGGTGGGAAGCGCTTGCGCCCGGCTCTGGTGCTGCTGGCTGCAGGCGCCATGGGTTATCAGGGAACGCATCACCACGATCTTGCTGCTGTGGTCGAAATGATTCATACCTCGACACTGCTGCATGATGATGTGGTTGATGAATCGGATCTACGGCGTGGGCGGGAAACGGCCAACGCGCTGTTCGGTAACGCTGCCAGCGTGCTGGTTGGCGATTTTCTCTATTCCCGTACCTTTCAGATGATGGTCGAAGTTGGCAGCATGCGCGTCATGCGTGTGCTTTCCGAGGCAACCAATATCATTGCCGAAGGCGAAGTCCTGCAGTTGATGAACTGCCATGATGCCGACGTCGATGAGGCACGCTATCTTCAGGTGATCCGCTTCAAGACTGCCAAGCTGTTCGAGGCCGCAGCTCAGGTCGGGGCTATCGTCGGCGGCGCATCCGGGGAGGTTGAGCGTTGTCTTGCTGATTATGGGATGCATCTGGGAACCGCGTTCCAGATCATTGACGACGTTCTCGATTACTCCGGCGCGGAAGTGGAAACGGGAAAGCACCTTGGCGATGATCTGGCCGAAGGGAAACCGACGCTGCCATTGATCTACGTCATGCAGCACGGAACGTCCGAACAGGCTGCGTGTGTCCGTCGTGCCATTGAGGATGGCGGGCGAGATGACTTCGCCTCCGTGCTGGCGGCAATTCGCGCGACCGGTGCGCTCGAGCACGCGAAGAAGTGTGCCGAAACCGAGGCCGCTCTCGCCGCACACTCGATTGAGTGCTTGCCGGCTTCCACATACAAAGATTCTTTGCTAGAATTATGCCTCTTCGCTGTTGCTAGGTCGTTTTAGCACTGGCGTTGTTCGGTCGGGGCGTAGCTCAGCCTGGTAGAGTACTACGTTCGGGACGTAGGAGTCGGAGGTTCGAATCCTCTCGCCCCGACCACAAAGTTATTGGAAAAAGCCCTGATAATCAGGGCTTTTTCGTTTTCAGCGGTAGGATATTCTCAGTCGCCGCACACCGCGCATTTCGGATCTTTGCCGTACCTCACGCTACGCCACTCCATCGTCAGTCCATCGAGCAGCAATAGCCGGCCGATCGCCGGTTGCCCGGCACCGCTAATGATCTTTAGCGCTTCGGCGGCCTGCATCGAGCCAATGACGCCGGTGAGCGGCGCGAAGATTCCCATCACCGCGCAACGTGTTTCCTCGACCTCTTCACCCTCTGGAAAGAGACAGTGATAGCAGGGTGTATCTGCACGACGACAGTCGAACACCGAGAGCTGACCACTGAACCGTATTGCTGCGCCGGAAACCAGCGGTGTGCCATGTTTGACGCAAGCGCGATTGACGGCATACCGGGTCGCGAAATTGTCACAACAATCAAGCACGATATCGACGTTGGCGATCAATGCCTCCAGTTGCTCGCCTGCGAGACGTTCGGTGATCGGCTCGACGGCGACCTCCGGGTTGATCTGGGCAAGGGCCATTTGTCCGGAACGGGCTTTCAACATGCCAATGCGATCCTGGGTGTGCAGGATCTGGCGTTGCAGGTTGGTGAGGTCGACAGTGTCGCCGTCGGCCAGCGTAATGCGGCCGACGCCAGCCGAGGCGAGATATAGAGCGGCGGGTGATCCCAGGCCGCCGGCGCCGATCACCAAAGCATGGGACGCGATGATTTTCGACTGGCCTTCGATTCCGATTTCGTCGAGGAGGATGTGCCGGCTGAAACGCAGCAACTGCTCGTCGTTCATACTGTGCAAGCTACTTGTATTCGCGCCATTCCGGAGGGGTGTCGTCGTGGTCGCCGTGCAGGTGCCGTTCCCAGGCGTGAGTGTAGGCTTCGTTTTGTGACTTCTTGAGTAGTCGATCGGGTGCTTCGAGGTTGTGGAGTTGCGTTTCCTCGACGTAGTAGATCAGCGCACGAATCATCTTCGACATCAGCGTGCTGTCCAGATGGAATCCCCGGTCCTCCAGACTGGCTTCGATTTCTTCCAAGCAGTAATCGTGGAGATCGTAGGCGACGGCGACGGCCCGCCGCTCGACGTGTGGCGTGACTTCGAGGCGCTCCTGTTGCTGAAGATAGTCTGCAGCGTCGGGAACCTGCCCCGGCGGAAACCTCGAAAACAGTACATTCCGCTCTTTACGAATGGGCGCCTGTTTGTGAGGTGTCGCGGCCGGATGCTTCATGCGGATCGCTCGGTATCGATTCTGGAAGAGTCTATGGTTTGTTCTGCATGATCTGCAGACCTTTGAGCAGGTTGAGCGCCTGATTCAATTGATAGTCCGATTTCGAAGCCAACTCGCGCGGTGCCGGTTCGGGCGACGCGTCGCCGTCATCTTTCGGTTTGGTGGACGATTTGGTCTGCGGCTGCGCCGGAGTTTTGGTTTCCTTGTCCTTGTTGCCGTTCTCAAGATGGTTCTGGAGATCGGCCTCGCGCAGGAATTGTTGTGACGAACTGCCGTTGGCGCTTTCTTCTACGACGATATCGGGAACGATGCCGGTTGCCTGGATGGAGCGGCCGGACGGAGTGAAGTATCGTGCCGTCGTCAGCTTGATTGCGGTATTTCCGGGTAGTGGAAGGACCGTTTGCACCGAGCCTTTGCCAAAACTGGTGGTGCCCATCACCACCGCGCGTTTGTGGTCCTGCAGCGCACCAGCGACGATTTCGGAGGCTGAAGCCGATCCGCCGTTGATCAGTACGACCATCGGTACCTTGCGTGTTTCTGCCGGAAGTGCCTTGATGTAATCGTCCCGCGATCCGCGCAGGTAGTCCTCGGGCAGTGCGTAGAACTGATGTTTGGCATCCGGCGCGCGACCGTCAGTCGATGTCACCAGCGTGCGTTCCGGGAGGAAGGCCGCAGAGACGCCAATCGCAGCATTCAGCAAACCGCCTGGGTCGTTGCGCAGGTCAAGGACGAGTCCTTTGAGCTGCTGTCCGGGTTTGTAGAGGTCGTTCAGGTGTTTGACGAGCGATGGTGCCGTATTCTCCTGGAACGAAGTGATCCGCAGGTAGCCGTAACCTTCTTCGACAAGCTTTGATTTGACGCTTTGTACCTTGATGACTTCGCGCGTCAGAGTGATTTCAAGCGGCTGCGCTTCGCCCTTGCGCAGGATCGAAAGCTTGATCTCGGTGTTTGGCTTTCCGCGCATGCGTTTGACGGCATCCGAGAGCGTCAGCCCCTTGACCAGCGTATCGTCAAGCTTGAAGATCAGGTCGCCGGTCTTGACTCCGGCGCGGTCGGCCGGCGTGTCTTCGATTGGCGACACGACTTTGACCAGACCGTCTTCCATGCCGACTTCGATGCCCAGTCCCCCGAATTCGCCTTGCGTCCCAACCTGTAGATCCTTGAAGGCATCTTCGTCCAGGTAGGTGGAGTGCGGGTCGAGGTTGGTAAGCATGCCGCTGATCGCATTCGTGATCAGCTTCTTGTCTTCCACCGGCTCAACATAACCTTGCTTGATGGCGTTGAATACTTCCGCGAACGTCCTAAGTTCCTCGATGGGGAGCGTGGTGCGCACGTCCTTCTCGGCCATTGCCGAGAATTGCAGACTGATCAGGACTCCGCCCAGCAGTCCGGCGCACAGCAGTCCGGCTTGTTTCAACTTACCCATCGATGTCTCTCCAAGACAATATCATTTCAGGTTGACCCATTTGAGCGGGTCCAGCGGTTGGCCCTGATAACGTATTTCAAAGTATAAACCGGATTCCGGATTGCCACCGCTGTTCCCCACGGAGGCAATGACATCGCCGCTACGCACGGTGTCGCCAGACTGTTTCAGGACCGCTTCGTTGTTTCCGTAGATCGATAGATATTTGCCGCCGTGGTCAACGATCAGCAAGTTACCGAAGCCGCGCATCCAGTCCGAAAAGACGACCTGGCCATTGGCGATGACCTTCACTTCGCTGCCCTGATCGGCGCGGATGAACAGTCCTTTCCATGTGCTTCCCTCTTGTCGCGCCGTTCCGAAGCGGTTGCTGACGACGCCACGAACCGGCAGTCGCAGACTCCCGCGGAGCTGCGCAAAGATGCCGGCTGACTGCGCCTCCGGTGTGAGCTCGTTGTTGATTTCCGCCGGAGGTGTCGTTGCCTTTGGCGCCGGCCCATTTTCTCGTGTCGCTTCGGCGCGTTTATTCCGCGCTTCTTCGCGACGCGGTGTGGGCTTTGCCGCGAGTGTCTTGGCCAACTTTTCGATCAGTTGCGACAGCTGCTTTTCGTCACGCTTCAGATTACCGATTTCCCGCTTCTGCTCCGCGATTTTTTCCGAAATCGTATCGAGGATGGCCTTGCGTTGCTCGCGTTGGGCAAGCATTTTGCCGTGCTCTTCCTTCTGCTTCTCTTCGATGGCGGCAAGCTCGGCGGCGCGCTCCTTGGTGTCGGCGGCCAACGCCTGCTTACGTTTTAGTGTGCCTTCGATTTCACCCAGGAGCTGACTGCGCGAGCGGCCGACCGCGCTTAGGTAGTAGAGGTCGCGTGCGGTCTGGCTCGGATTGCTTCCGTTCAGCAACAGGTGCAGCGAGTCGGGGTTGCCTTGCAAATACTGGCGGCGAACCAGTAAGTCCAGTTGTTCGTGCTGGCTACGCAAACGCGTTTCCAGATCGCGTGATTGGGCGGAAAGACTGTTCAGGTTGGCTTGCAGTTTGTTCCGCTGTTGGGTCAGGCCGTGCAAAACGCGCTGGGTCGAGGAAATTTCCTGTTCGATGCTCTTGAGCTTTTCCACAGCGTCAGATCGTTTGTTCTGGGCAACGGCGACGCCTTTTTGCAGCACCTCGATCTGTCCTCGGATTTCCTTCAGGTCGCCCCGTTTTTCGGCGACTTCGGCACGGGTTGGAGGACGATTTGGCTTTTTTTTACTTGCGCCGGAGACGGGCGATGTCAGGCCAACACAAGCGAGTACCAGAAAGAGGTGTGCGGCGACAATGCTGTTTGTACTGGAATTCAGCTGTGGGGCAGGAGGGGGACTCGGATGTGTTTTTGCGCTGCGGGAATCGTTCATTCTGCTGCCTGAGGGGTTGCCGTGGGGACGCCCCCGTGATCGGGAATTATTCTATAATGAATCTCCATATTTAAACGAGTGTCAGTCATCGTGACGACCCAGGTCAGTCTCATCGATAAGCAGGAGCACATCGAACAGGCGGCGCGTGCGCTCAAGTCGATTTCGCATCCGTTACGCCTCAAGATACTGTGCGTCATCGGCGATCAGGAAGCTTGCGTGCAGGAAATCGTCGATGCGGTTGGTACGTCGCAGAGCAATATTTCCCAGCATCTGGCAATTCTTCGTGAGAAGGACGTGCTGGTGACTCGCAAGGATGCCAACCGCGTGTACTACCGCGTCGGAGATGCGCGCACCCTGCAGTTGATCGGTATGATGCGCGAAGTCTTTTGCAGCAACTAGACAGGAAGGCCTGGTGCCGCGCAGTCTCATAGATCGATCGTTCCCACGTTTCTGTTTCTAATCTTTGGAGTTTCGCTTGGAATTCATTCTGCAGAATATCTTTCTGGTCGCGATTGCAGTGATCAGCGGCACGATGTTGCTAGTCCTGACTTATCGTCGCCCCGGTGGGCGAAATGCGCTGAACGCCACGCAGGCAACCATGCTGATCAATCGCGAGGATGCCCTCGTTGTCGATGTTCGGGAGCCCGACGAGTACGTTTCAGGCCACGTGCCCGACTCGCGCAACATCCCGCTGAGCCGCCTTGACGAACGAATGGGCGAGTTGGAGAAGTTCAAGGAGGCACCGGTCATTCTGGTCTGCCAGACCGGTGCGCGCTCCGGCGATGCATGCGGGAAACTCACGAAAAAGGGTTTCACCAAATTGCACAACCTGGAAGGTGGCATTGCGGCTTGGCGTACTGCCGGCATGCCACTCAAGAAAGGCGCCAAAAAATGAGTTCGCAGCCGCGTGTTTTGATGTATTCGACAGCGGTGTGTCCCTATTGCGTTCGAGCAGAACAGTTGTTGCGTGCTCGCGGTGTCGCTGAGATTGAAAAAGTTCGCGTCGATCTGGACCCGGAGCGTCGCGCCGAGATGATGGAAAAGACCTCGCGCCGCACCGTGCCGCAGATTTTTATCGGCGAGACCCATGTCGGCGGCTGCGATGATCTGATCGCGCTCGATCAGGCTGGAAAGCTCTTACCATTGCTGTCGGGCGAATCTGCCTGACAGCGCATCAAGTATCACTAAACTTCACATAACCACGACAAGACATCATCATGGCCCAAGAACAAGAAGCACAAGAAGCGACCCCGTCTTTCACCATTGAAAAACTCTATGTGAAAGACCTCTCACTCGAAGTCCCGAATGCGCCGGCAATCTTCCTTGAGCAGGAGAGCCCGGAAATCAGCGTTCAACTGCAGACCGGCATTCAGGGTCTGAGCGACGATGCCTTTGAGGTGACGCTGACGGTGACCGTTACCAGCAAGATCGGTGAAAAGACCGTCTTCCTCGTTGAGACCGCACAGGCCGGTATTTTCCGTATCCGGAATGTGCCGCAGGAGAACATTGAGCCGCTGCTTGCGATTGCCTGCCCGAACATCCTTTTCCCATACGCCCGCGAAGTCGTTTCGGAATCGGCCGTCCGTGCCGGATTCCAGCCGGTGCTGTTGCAGCCGGTCAATTTCGAGGCGTTGTATGCCCAGCGTCTCCAGCAGCAACAGGACGCCGCTCAGGAAAATGCCGGCGAGGCGCCGACGATTCAGTAATTCGGAGAGGCTGACATGAAACGATTGCTGCCCACACTGGCCGTCTTGTCTGTTTCATTGGTTGCTGCGGTATTTTCACTGCCTGCGGCGGCGATCGAGTATCGAACGGTGGAAACGGCAACGGTGCTGTATGACGCGCCGTCGCAGCGGGGCAGCAAGCTCTTTGTGATTCGACGCCACACGCCCGTCGAGGTGGTGGTAGCGCTTGACGGCTGGTCCAAGGTGCGCGATGCCGACGGCGGCCTGTCCTGGATCGAAAAGAAGTTTCTGTCGGACAAACGCACGGTGATCGTGACCGCCGAACGTGCCGAAGTCAGGCAAAAGGCGGACGAGAGTTCGCAGTTGATCTTCGAGGCCGAGAAGAATGTCTCGCTCGAATACCTCGAATCGGCGCCGGGTGGATGGATCAAGGTTCGCCATCTCGATGGGCAATCGGGGTTCGTGCGCGGTAACCAGATCTGGGGTTTGTAAGCTTGAATCTCACAGTCATTGCGGCTGGAGCGTGGGGTACGGCGCTGGCGATCACGTTCAGCGCCCGCCACCAAGTCACGCTCTGGACTCGCGAGGAAGATGTCACGCGCGATATGCAGGCGCACCGGGAAAACCGGCGCTTCCTGCCCGGTTTCTCTTTTCCCGATGGCCTCAAGATTGCAGCCGATTTCAAGTCGGCGGTCAGTGCAGCCGATTTCCTGATCATTGCGGCTCCGCTTGTCGGTTTTCGTCCCACGCTGCGCGCCCTGCGCGAGGCTGGCGAAGTGAAACCACTGCTCTGGGTGTGCAAAGGGCTTGAGGCAGAAACGGCACTGCTGCCGCATCAAGTCGTCGCGCAGGAACTCGGCGCTGACGTCCTGTGCGGCGTCCTGACCGGGCCGAGTTTTGCGGAGGAAGTCGCCAAGGGACTGCCGCTGGCGATAACTCTCGCTTCGAAGGACGGTGATTTCGCGCAACGCATGGCACTGGAGTTGCACAGTTCGCGCTTTCGCATCTACGCCAACGACGATTTGCCAGGTGCCGAAGTCGGCGGGGCGGTCAAGAATGTCATGGCGATCGCGACCGGAATTTGCGATGGACTTGGTTTCGGGCTCAACGCCCGTGCCGCGCTCATGACGCGCGGACTGGCGGAAATCGCCCGCTTGGGCGTCGCCTTGGGTGGGCAGCCAAAGACCTTCATGGGGCTGGCGGGAATGGGCGACTTGTTGCTGACCTGCACCGGCGATCTGTCGCGCAACCGGAAGGTTGGTCTGGCGCTGGCCGAAGGCAAGAAGCTGTCGCAGATTCTTGCGGACCTCGGGCACGTGGCCGAAGGCGTGAGTACGGCACGCGAGGTGGCCCGGCTGGCTGGCAGGCTTGGTATTGAAATGCCGATCACGCAAGCGATCGACGCCATCCTGTACCGTGACGTGCCAGCGGCCGTGGCGGTAGAGAAACTCCTCAGCCGCGATCCAAAGCCCGAGATGCAATAGAGGCAATCGAGAGATGGCGTGTCAGCGAGTGTTTTGATTGAGAAGCTATTGAGGAGAATTTGATGATCAAGGTAGGCATTGTCGGCGGCACCGGGTATACCGGCGTCGAACTCTTGCGTTTGCTGGCGCAGCATCCGTCGGTTGAGGTGGTAACGATTACTTCGCGCGGCGAGGCGGGTTTGCCGGTGTCGACCATGTTCCCGAATCTGCGTGGGTGGATTGATCTGGCTTTTGAGGATCCGGCCACGGCAAACCTCAAAGGCTGCGACGTCGTCTTCTTTGCCACGCCTAACGGGGTTGCTATGCAACAGGCGCCATCGTTACTCGACGCCGGCGTTCGTGTCATCGATCTTGCAGCGGACTACCGCATTACGGATATCCCGGAGTGGGAAAAGTGGTACAGCATGAAACACGCCAGTCCGGAATGGGTCGAAAAAGCTGTCTATGGTTTGCCCGAAGTCAATCGTGCGGCCATCAGTTCGGCTCGCCTGGTTGCCAATCCAGGTTGCTATCCGACGGCAGTACAACTTGGCTTCGCGCCTCTTTTGGCGTCGGGCCTGGTCGATGAAGGCAACTTGATTGCCGATGCGAAGTCGGGTGTCTCTGGCGCCGGGCGCAAGGCTGAAGTGTCATCCCTGTTCTCGGAAGCGGCCGACAACTTCAAGGCTTACGGCGTACCCGGACATCGGCATTTGCCTGAAATCCGCCAGGGCTTGGCTCGGGTCGCGGGCAAGGAGGTCGGGCTGACTTTTGTGCCGCATCTGACGCCGCTGATTCGTGGCATTCATGCGACGCTTTATGCGCGACTCAAATCCGACTCGGACGTCGATTTTCAGGCGGTTTTCGAAAAGCACTACGTTGACGAGCCGTTTGTCGATGTTCTGCCAGCGAAGTCTCATCCTGAGACACGCTCGGTGCGGGCGGCGAATCTCTGCCGGATTGCTGTCCATCGGCCGCAGGGGGGGAATACTCTGGTGGTCCTTTCGGTCATCGATAACCTCGTCAAGGGTGCGGCCGGGCAGGCTGTTCAGAACATGAATATCATGTTCGGATTGCCCGAAAAAGCCGGTTTATGGCAGCTTCCGGTCCTTCCATAAGGCTCCGGCGGCTGCGCCGACGCTTTGGCATTGGCGCACCAAAACTGGCTATACGGACTCATGTCGCGTGGTATTGGCAGGTCTTGGCGCTCGTCTCTATTCTCTCGGTTTCCTTGTCGCTCGCTATGTGGATCTACGATTCAAGGCGGCAAGCCTACGGGGCGACTAACGAAGATCAGGTCAGGGAAATTCAGACACTTCGCAATCACGTCATGGAGCTTGATGCCGAGCTGACAAAAATGCGCACACTGGCCGGGACCGGTGAAAACAGTCTGCAGATCGAGCGTGCGACGCAACGCCAACTGTCGCAACAAGTGAGGTCTCTGGAAGCTGAAAACGCCGCGCTCAAGGAGGACTTGGCATTCTTTGAAGGGCTGACCCAACTTTCCGGCGAGGCCCAGGAAGGTGTGAGGGTCGAACGTTTGCGTGTTGAGCCGGCTGCGGTTGCGGGTGTGTACAAGTACCGATTGTTGGTGGTTAACAATAGCGGTCGTTCGTTGAAGAGCGCCGACGTCGATCTGCAGTTTGTTGTCAAAACGAGGCAGGGTGGGCAGGATGTGGTGATCGTTTTCCCATCGGGCCCAGAGTCAGCCACGCAGCCGCAGGCCCTGGACGTCAAGAACTTCCATCGCATCGAGGGCGAGTTTGTCGTGCCGTTGGGCGCCGAGGTGCTCTCGGTCGAGGTCAAGCTGCTGCAGGACGGGCGTGTTCGAGCAAAGCAGTCGGTCACTCTTTGAGCAAAGGAGAGCGGAATGTTTGGTGCAAAAAAAAGAAGCTTGCCGCAGAACAGTATCGACAGTCTCATCGGAGCAGGGACTCGCGTTGAAGGCAATATCGTCTTCAGGGGAGGGCTGCGGGTCGATGGTGAAGTGCGTGGCAATATCAGCTGCGAGAGTGGACAGGAAGGTACCTTGGTGATCAGCGAGAAGGCCAGCGTCGAGGGGGCGATCTCGGTCGGCCACGTCGTGATCAATGGGGCGGTCATTGGGCCGATCTTCGCAGCCGAGTCGCTGGAACTCCTGCCGTTGGCACGTGTCACAGGTGATGTCGAGTATCATCAGATCGAAATGCAGCAAGGAGCTGTAATTCAGGGACGGCTGGTGCATCAAGTGAGTGCGAGCACCGGTGTCGAGTTGAAACTTGCGGCAAGTAACTGATGAGCCGCATTTGCGTTACTAATTTGGAGAAGTTTGATGAGTGCTATGGATGACGTGCCGCTGCCTTTTGTTTTTACTGACAATGCGGCTAGCAAAGTCAAAGAACTAATTGATGAAGAAGGAAATCCCGATCTTAAACTCCGTGTGTTTGTCACGGGAGGCGGGTGTTCAGGCTTTCAGTACGGATTCACTTTCGATGAGGTCGCCAACGAGGATGATACGTCGATGCAGAAGAATGGCGTGACTCTTCTCGTCGATCCGATGAGCTATCAGTATCTTGTGGGTGCCGAGATTGATTACACCGAAGGCCTCGAAGGTTCTCAGTTCGTAATCAAGAACCCGAATGCGTCCTCAACGTGCGGGTGCGGCTCGTCGTTTTCTGCTTGATTTGTCAATTCGCCGAGCACAGAGGCGCTGGTTATCGCTCTGTGCTGGCTATCAATCGTTTGATGCGAGGCTAACTTGCTTGGCAAGGCTCAGCAGGTTCTGGGCTTCCTTGATCGAAGTTTTGAACCGGGTGGCCTCGGATGCCTTGAGAGGCTCGGGAGTCAGGTGAGCAACCTTCGCAGGATTTGTTTGCGTGTTGTTGATCCTGAACTCATAGTGGAGATGAGGTCCGGACGACAGTCCTGTCTGGCCAACATAGCCGATCGTCTCACCCTGCTTGATTTTGGCTCCTTTGCGTGTGCCCGACGCAAAGCCTTTGAGATGACCGTATGCGGTCGAGTAAGGGCCTTGGTGCTTCAAAATAACGATATTCCCGTAGCCGCCTTGCCTGCCGGAAAATTCGACCGTGGCGTCGGCAACCGCGCGCACCGGTGTGCCAATTGGTGCTCCGTAATCGATGCCTTTATGCGCCCTTGTAATATTCAAGACGGGGTGACGGCGAGCGTTTGAATAGCCTGAAGTGACACGCGAGAATTCGAGTGGCGATTTCAGGAAAGTCTTTTGCAAGCTGGTGCCGCGTGCGGTGAAGTAGGCACTGTTACCATTTGCGGCCTCATACCAGTAAGCGCTGTGAGTTTCGCCTGCGTTAGTGAATTCAGCGCCGAGAATCCTGCCTGTTCTGACGGGTTGCCCCTTGTGGCTGAAAGTCTCGTAGACCAATGCGAAACGATCGCCTTGGCGTAAGTCTTTATAAAAGTCGATGTCGCCACTGAGTATTTCAGCCAATTGAACTGCTATCGCGTCCGGAATACCCGCTTCGTCGGTCGCCGCGAATAACGAGCTCCTTATCTCGGCCGATTTGAGCGAGGTTTGTGTCTCAAGTTGAAGCGGTTGTTCTGTTACGGTGAAATCATTCCCGCTACGTTTCACCACCGAAACCATCTCTCCCGTGTTTAGCGGAAAGTACAGGGACACCAATTCGCCAGACGCAGTCGTTTCTGCGGACACCGTCTTGCCCGGGCGCAGTTGTCTGGCGATGGCCGCAGTGCTGGCATTCTGAGTCAGAAATCGGAGAACCTTCGGGTCGGAAACGCCAAGCCGCGTAATCAGGCTTGAAAGAGTGTCAGATCTCCGGATTTGCTCCTCGTGAAGATAGACCGCGTCACCTTCAGTTTTCAGCGTAACGCCGATTGTGTTTAGCTGCTCGACGATAGATTCTTGCGTGGGGGTGTCTACACGCTCGTCCGGAACCAGTGCAAGTGCCGCAGCCATGCTCAGTAGCGCACCAAGCCCCGTTCCCGCGATCAGCCATTTTTGTCGTAGCAATCGTTCGACGGACGGCCGCGAGCGCGACAAGTGGTTTCTAGTTGTTTCATTCATACTGCACTACCAGATAACAAGTTTTCCGGAGTCTAGCAAAAAAAGTGGGTTGTGCTTTGATTGGCTTGTTGAGAATTCAACTCCTTTTTGCATCCGGATTTAGCC
>JAGNOM010000219.1:0-4104 GCA_017990155.1 Propionivibrio sp.
AAAGACACGAGGGGCAAAAGCTCACAAGCCCGGCTGAATCCCCGGACAACTTTTTATTGTACCAACAGTCGGGGGCCTTTTGCCGCAAAAACCGCCGGACGTCCGCCCGGCAAATCGATTGCGGGCGTCCGTCGGCTCGTGCATAGTAGCAGCTCAATGCGGCCAACTCTATTTCCAAATCAGAGCATTAGCGCATCTTTCTCGCAAAACTATTCAAGTTAAAACTTATGACTGGGCACTCCCTGAAGGGCATCGACGAGTGGGTTAGCTTTCTTGGCAGCAATGAGATGCCAATTCTCAGGCAGACTGCGCGAAAGCTCGAACAAGCTCGCCAAAACATGGATACGATCAGCGGTCGCGACATCGCCGGCATTGTATTGCAGGATCCGTTGATGGCTGTTCGTGTACTGGCGTACATCCAGCCCTTCACGGGAAAACACCTGCGTTCGGAGATTACGACGATCGCCAACGCCGTCATGATGCTCGGCATCGAGCCGTTCTTCAGGAAGTTCGAAGCACCGAACACGATCGAAGCCATGCTGAAGGATGAACCGCAGGCACTGCTTGGTTTGCTTCAGGTCATACGGCGGGTACAACGCGCTTCCCGCTATGCGCACGACTGGGCATTTGAACGCCACGACATGAACAACGAAGAAGTCGCGCTCGCTGCACTGCTTCACGACCTGGCTGAAATCCTGCTGTGGTGCTTCGCTCCGGGGCTGGCTTCCGAAATCCGTGACAAGCTGCAAAAGGACAAAACACTTCGAAGTCACGTCGCCCAGGAGGAGGTTCTTGGCTTCCCGCTGGTTGAACTGCAAAGAGCGCTCTGTTCGGCCTGGCATCTCCCGGAACTGCTGAATACGCTGATGGACGACTCCAACGCGCATCTGCCGCGCGTACAAAACGTGACGCTGGCGGTCAATCTGGCCCGTCACTCAACCGACGACTGGACCAATGCCGCATTGCCGGACGACTTTGCGGCAATCGAAAGACTCATGCACATTGATCGCCAAACGCTGCTGAGTCGCCTGGGGATCCCCGATGATGCAATTCGCAGCTTCTTGCCGACGCAGTTGAGTGAATGACCTGATCGGCGGCAAGCATCGCCAGCAGCGCAAATGAAAATGGCGAGCCTTACCCCGGCACTCACGGTTGATAGTTATGGCTGCTTCCTTCCGGACCTGACCAGATTCACTATTCCGCAATGCGGGGAGACCCGCCGACGCGAATACTACCATAGGCGGCCAAGGCCGTGGTTCCCGCCGAATTACTCACCGTCGTCGCGATAAACGATGTCGCTTTCGTCGAGCCTGTTCATCCTGTGGGCATAGTAACCAACGATCAGAACGTAGATCAGCAGGGCACCTTGCCCGCCCATGTAGAAGCCCAATGGGAACCCAAAAAAACTGATTTCGTTGAGTTCACGTGCATAAAAGCTGACCACGAAGGTTACGACGAGCCAGATCACGAGCAACGCCACTGTGAGCCGTAGCGTTCTGCGCCAATAAACTTTCTGTTTCGGGTGAGACACCATCACGCCTCCTCGTTCCCGAATACTTCGGGCGAACGAACATGCTCGACGAAGAGCTGTGTTTCATCTGATGGCGGGTCGGTCAGCAGACTGACGAATACGATGCTCGCGAAACCGGCCGCCACGCCCCAGATCCCTGCCGACGTCGAATGGATTCCCAGCCAGGGCTCCATGCCGATGCCGTGAATTCCGAGCCAGGGAATCGTGTCGAACTCAACACGCACCATGTAGTAGACCGTGACGAGCAGGCCGATCAACATCCCGCTGACGGCCCCCGCCTTGTTCGCACGCTTCCAGAAGATGCCGAGCACGAGCGCCGGAAAAAACGCCGCGCCGGCCAGGGAAAACGCCCAGGCGACCATGAAAAGGATCGTCGCCGGCTTTTGCGACGCAACCGCCGCCGCCAGCACGGCGACGACGAGCAGCAAGGTTTTGGAAACGACCAGTCGCCAATGGGTCGAGGCGTTGGGACGCAATATCTTGTAATAGACATCGTGCGACAAGGCGCCGGTGATCGTCAGCAGCAACCCGTCGGCGGTCGATAGCGCTGCCGCCAACGCACCGGCAGCGACCAAGCCTGAAATGACGTACGGCAAGCCCGCAATTTCGGGCGTCGCCAGTACGATCACATCGGGGTTCAAAACGAGTTCGGCGAGTTGCAGGATACCGTCGCCGTTGATGTCCTCGATCGAGACCAGGCCGATCTTGCCCCAGGCGCCGACCCAACTGGGCAGTTGGGCGATGGCGGAACCGACCAGATTGGAGTAGACCTCGAACTTGGCGAAGACGGCATATGCAGGCGCGGTCAGGTACAGCGCCAGAATGAATAGCAGCGACCAGAACACCGAACTGCGCGCCTCGCGGACACTGGGCGTCGTGTAGTAGCGCATCAACATGTGCGGCAAGGCCGCCGTGCCGATCATCAGGCAAAAGACGAGCGCGATGAAGTTCACTCTTGCGTTGTTCCGTTCGGCCTCGGTCCGGCCTGGATACGGCTCGGCGTGGTGGACAAGCTCGCTGCCTCGCGAAGCCGCCTGCTGCTCCAACGACTTCCAATGGTTTCGTGCCGCTTCCTGCGTTTTCGGAAGCTCGCGCCGCTGCCGTTCGAGCGCAAATACATCGCGCATCGCCACATTGCCATCTTTCAACGCATCAATCTGTGTCGAAAGCAAGCGCCGTTCTTCAGCCAGCGATTGCGGCAGCCCGGCGATCTTTGTTGTGTAAGCCTCGGCCCGTTCGCGATACTGGCGACGCACTTCAATATCGGCGGGATCGCTCGCAATCTTGTTCTCAAGCACCTCGATCTTCTGCATCACCTGGCCGTACATGACCTGCGGGATGGGCACGCCCGTCGTTTTGTACGACAGCATCGCCACCGGCACGATGTAGGCAACGACCAGCACAAGGTATTGCGCGGCCTGCGTCCATGTCACTGCGCGCATGCCGCCGAGAAAAGAGCAAACGAGTATCCCCGCCAGGCCGACAAAGACGCCAATCTCGAATTGCAAGCCAACGAAACGGCTGGTGATCAAACCCACGCCGTAGATCTGCGCCACGACATAGACAAACGAAGCCAGCACGGCCGCCGCCACACCGACCAGCCGCGCGAAATTGCCACCGTAGCGCGCGCCCAGGAAGTCCGGAATCGTATATTGGCCAAATCGACGCAAGTACGGTGCCAGCAGCAGCGCGACGAGCACGAAACCGCCGGTCCAGCCCATGACATACGCCAACCCCTGATAGCCGCTCAGATAAAGCGTTCCTGCTAGACCAATGAAGGAGGCTGCGCTCATCCAGTCGGCGCCGCTCGCCATGCCATTGAAGACCGCCGGGATTCGGCGACCGGCAACGTAGTACTCGGAGACGTTCGACGTGCGCGCCATGATGCCGATGCTGGCGTAGAGAACGATGGTCAGGAACAGGAAGGCATAGCCGATCCAGCGCGCCGGCAGTCCATAGCGTTCAAGCACGCCGAGCGCAACGATGAAGACCGCGAAGCTGGCGCTATAGATCGCGTAGGAACGGCGCAGCTGTGCAGTGGATTCAAGCATGGTTCCGGGCAACCTGTTTAGTGGCTCTCATACATCCAGCGCCGCGCTTTTTCGATCCGCATGAAGCTGGCCGGCGAAGTCGCACCCTTCTTCTGGCCGCCAGCGATCGCCACCTGCAGCAGCTTGGCGGTGGCATAGGCGTCGGAGACCGCATTGTGGCGCAGGATGTTCTCGATTCCGAAATGTCTCAGCCAGTCATCAAGCGCCACATTCGTATCTCCACGGAGATCGAAAAAATCGGGCAAAACCCAAGCGAGGTCGATCCAACGCTGATCGAGTTCCATCCCAAGATATTCGCGCATCGCCTTGCCGATCATCGACTGATCAAAGAAGGCATGGTAGGCGACCAACGGTGCCTTGCCAACATACTCAAGGAACGCCAGCAAGCCTTCGAACGGATCGACACCGCCGCTTTGCGCGGCGCCGCCGATGCCATGAATCAGGATGTTGGCATGCGTACTCACCTGTTCCTGGCGCAGCACAACCTGAAATGCGTCGTTGAAATCCAGCCGGCCATTCACC
>JAGNOM010000219.1:4204-5427 GCA_017990155.1 Propionivibrio sp.
CGGATCGACACCGCCGCTTTGCGCGGCGCCGCCGATGCCATGAATCAGGATGTTGGCATGCGTACTCACCTGTTCCTGGCGCAGCACAACCTGAAATGCGTCGTTGAAATCCAGCCGGCCATTCACCAATGCGACAGCGCCGATCGAAATCAGTCGATCCTTCTTCATATTCAGCCCGCTACTTTCGACATCGACGACGACGTAGCGCGTATCGGCGTGCGGCATATTCAGATCAGCTGCCGGCAACTGCCGCCATCGGGCGACGACTTCGCATTGCTCGGCAGACAAATCGGCCTGTTGCCTTCCGGCGGCGGCGCCAAGCAGCTTCGTCAGCCAGTTCATGACTAGAGCTGATAGTCCAGTTTGAGGCGCTGCTGCAGCTTGCGCGCCTGGCGGAACGATTCCTTGAGGATGCGCCGCTCGACCTCGTTCAGGTCGTCCGGGCGAATCAGGTTATCGCCTCCTCTCCCCTGCCGCTGCTCCGAATGCTGGTGGCGCAAACGCATGAGCTGGATGAAATTGAAGGCGTCAATCGCGGCACCGACCTCTTCCGGCGAAACATTCATCGCCACGCCGGTCTGCTTGAAGCGCTGTACCGTGTTCGTCGCGGAAACGTCATGACCGAGTGCAAATACGCGTGCCGCATCGATGAACAGGCGCGACCCGAACTTCTTGAGATCGATGCAGCCCGGGTGCGCAGGATCATCGTCGGTCACGAAGTCGCGGATCTTTCCGAGCGGAGGCACGACGGTCAGCGCATTGGCCGCCAGCATGCGCAGGAATAGCGGATTTCTCCGCGTCTGGCGCAGGAGCGAGAGGCGCATGCGCTCAGCCAGGTTGAAATGACCAAACAAGGGCCTGAAGTCGAAGAAAATCGTCGCATTCAGCAACGCCACGGGCTCGGGTGTCCGCACCCAGGCGGCGAACTTCTCCTCCCACTCCTCCAGCGTCAGGCACAGCTCAGGATTGCTGGCCATGATCTTGCCGGAACACAGGGGAAAGCCGCAGCGATCCAGGTCGGCATTCACGTCCCGCGCGAACTCAAGCAGGCGCAACTGCGTCTGCTCGCGATCCATGATGTCCGTGCAGATAAAGACGATCCCATTATCCTGATCGGTGCTGAAGGTCTGCTCGTCGCGCCCCTCGGAACCGAAAGAGAGCCATGCCCAGTCGATACCAACCAGATCGTGCCGATCGAGATTGAGCTCGATGATGCGCCGCGT
>JAGNOM010000025.1 GCA_017990155.1 Propionivibrio sp.
CGGCCACATCTACATCGCGCAGCCGCCGCTCTACAAGGTCAAGCACGGCAAGACCGAGCGCTATATCAAGGACGACGCCGCGCTGAATCAGTTCCTGCTTTCGCTGGCGCTGGAGGATTCGGTCCTGCTCCCGAAGGCGGGTGCTGATGCAATATCCGGTCCGGCCCTGGAGGAACTGGCGCGTGAATACCTGCTCGCAGAGTCGATCATCAACCGGCTTTCGCACCTGATCGAACCTGCGGTACTGCACGCCCTCGTCAATGCCAACGTACAGATTGATCTCACAGGCCCGGATACCGCGAAAGTCAGTGCAGATAACCTGATGCATGCAATCGACGGAAAACTCGGAATACATGTGATTGCCCGTTACGATGACGCAGAGGAGCGTTGGCAACTGCGTCTGGAAAAAATGCACCACGGCAATCTCAAGGTGAGTGTCATCGACGACGACCTCCTCGTCAGTGGTGACTATGCGCAGTTGCGCAAGACCGCAGAAACCCTCTCGGGCCTGTACGGTCCGGGTGGTTATGTGACTCGGGGCGAGAAGAAACAACTGGTCGCGAGTTTCGCCGAGACGATGCGTTGGCTACTCAACGAAGTTGAGCGCGGTATCAGCAAACAGCGCTACAAAGGTCTTGGTGAAATGAATCCCGAACAGCTTTGGGAAACCACCATGGATCCCAACGTTCGCCGACTGCTAAGAGTGCAAATCGAAGACGCGATCGGTGCCGATGAAATCTTCACGACCCTGATGGGGGAACTCGTCGAACCGCGCCGGAATTTCATTGAAACCAACGCGCTGGCAGCACGCAATATCGACGTCTGATGGAACTCGAACGATTGCTCAGGACACAGGGTTTCGGCAGTCGTTCCGAGTGTCGTGCATTGATTTGTTCCGGCCGGGTCTTCATTAACGGCGAATGCAGCGACGATCCTTACGCGGATTTCGAGTCTGAAGGCTTTGCCTTTGTCGTCGATGGTGTCTCCTGGAGCTATCGGGAACACGCGTATATCGCGCTGAACAAACCGGCCAATGTCGAATGCTCGCATAAACCTCGCTTTCATCCGAGCGTCTACACCCTTCTTCCAAAGCCCTTGGTCACGCGCGGCGTACAGGCGGTCGGGCGACTCGATGAAGACACGACCGGCTTGTTATTGATGTCGGACGACGGCCAGTTCATCCATAAATGCACTTCGCCGAAAAAGAACGTCCCCAAAGTTTATGCAGTCACGACCAAGCATGCGATTGACGACGCGCAGATCGACGCGCTTCTCAACGGTGTCCTGCTGAACGACGATCCGGCTGCGATCGCGGCCGCCGCTTGCGAGCGGATTTCCGAACACCTGCTGCATTTGACGGTGACCGAGGGCAAGTATCATCAAGTCAAACGCATGGTGGCGGCCGCGGGCAATCGAGTTGAAGCCTTGCATCGGGTATCTATTGGCAACTTCACCTTGCCGGTCACGCTCAAACCCGGAGAATGGCTCTGGTTGACCGCCGAAGATCTTGAGGGGCTTGCGACGGGAAATACGCCAACGGCCTGAAGGCGTCAACAAACGTTTGTTGCCCGTGAGAGAAGATTCCTCTCGGGCGCCTGGAACGCAGGAGGATTGTGATCGTGCAAACCGTTCTATTCATAGTCAGCGCGCCGGCTTATGGCAGTGAGCGCATGTTGAGTGCCCTGCGCCTGGCGACGGCGATTGCCGCTCAGGAAATCGAAACCGTCGACTTGCGTCTGTTCATGATGTCCGACGCCGTCACCGTTGGATTACCCAACCAGCCTGTAGCCAGCGCTGGAGGTGGGCTGCAGCAGATGCTCATGGAGCTGGTCGAGCACGGCGCGCAGATCAGGCTTTGCCGCACTTGTGCCCAAGCTCGAGGCCTTGCTGACCTGGAACTGATCCCCGGCGTCGCCATCGGAACCCTGCCGGAACTCGCCGAATGGACCCTGGTGGCCGACAAGGTCCTTAGCTTCTAGACGCTTATGACGCTCACTGAGCTTCGCTACATCGTCACTCTGGCGCGCGAGCGGCACTTCGGTCGTGCTGCGGAAAAGTGTCACGTCAGCCAACCGACCTTGTCCGTCGCACTCAAGAAAGTCGAACAGAAGTATGGCGTCATTCTTTTCGAGCGTACGTCCGCCGAGGTTCGTCTGACTCCGACGGGTGAGCAGATCGCGCAGCAGGCCGAGCGCGTGCTTGAGGAGGCGGGGCGGCTTAAGGAGATTGCGCAGCAGGGAAAGGACCCGCTGGTCGGTGCGCTTCGGCTAGGCGTGATCTATACGATCGCGCCATATCTATTGCCGCGCCTGGTACCGGCATTACATATGCGCGCGCCGCGTATGCCGATGTACCTTCAGGAGAACTTCACTGTCAGTCTCGGTGAGCAACTGCGCCGCGGCGACCTTGATGCGATCATCGTTGCCCTGCCCTTTACCGAGTCGGGAATCGTATCGCGGCCCGTTTACGACGAGCCGTTTTGCGTTGTCATGCCCTCGAATCATCCGATGGCAAAAATGGATGAAATTCCGCCGGATGACATCGCGGGCGAGAATCTGCTGCTTCTCGGTCAGGGCAACTGTTTCCGTGATCAGGTCGTACAGGCGTGTCCGCACCTTTCGGAGCCGGGCGGAGTCAATGGTGCGATGGAGGGGAGTTCGCTTGAGACAGTGCGGCACATGGTTTCGAGCGGAGCGGGAATCTCTGTGGTGCCGATCTCCGCAGCAAAATCGTGGCCTCAGAATGGCTCGCTATTGGAGTATCGAAGCTTCACCCAGCCCGCACCCTTCAGGCGCGTCGGAATTGCGTGGCGGGCCTCCTTTCCACGTCCGCAGGCCATTGATGTTCTGCGGGCCGCGATCCTCGATGCCCCCCCTCTTGGCGTGAACACGATCGCCTGACGAGTCGGTTGAATCGTCCGGGCGACGCTTCAACGGCTACTGCGAGTCGCGTTTCTTGGCCGAAGCCTTGGCTGCAGCTTTCGGCTTTGGTTCGCGTTTCTCGAACTCGAATCCGACCTTGCCATCGGTGCCACGAACCAGATACGCCGAGAATTTGCGGCGGGTGCGCGACGAGACGAAATCCTTGAGCAGGTCGGTGCGCCCCGTTGTCAGCAGTTTCTGCATCTGCTCCGGTTCGACAGCCTGCTGCAGGATGACCTTGCCCGAGCGGAAATCACAGCTTTTTTCCGGACCAACGGATTTCTCGCAGACATAGGCCATGCCATGCTCAAATACCCGAGCCGCGCACTTCGGACAGCTGCCGAGTGACTCCTGGCCTGAGAAATCGACTTCTTCTGCACCACCGTCGTCACCACCGCTCCCCTGACCGAAATCGAACTCTGGCTGGTTATCCGCGTTCAGTTTGATGATGGCGTTGAACGGGCGCCCCATCTTGTTGCGAAAGCCTGTGAGTGGGCCGATCTTGCGCTCGGTCAGAAGCACTTCGATTTCTGACGCTTCGTATTGACGTCCAGCCACGATCTTCCAAAGTGAAAAATCGCACGCCTGGCACTGGAATTTTTTGTAGGTCTCCTTGATCTTGCCGCCACACTTTGGGCAGGGCGTCTCGAGTTCGCCGAAGTCGCCAGGAATGGTGTCGCTGTCATAGCTCTTGGCGCGGTCCACGATGTGCTGCGTCATCGTCGCGATCTCCTGCATGAAAGCTTCACGCGACATCTCGCCGCGCTCCATGCGCGCGAGTTTCCACTCCCACTCGCCCGTCAGCTCGGGCGCGGTGAGTTCGCGAATACCCAAACCGTTGAGCAGCGTCATCAACGAAAACGCCTTCGCCGTCGGTTGCAACTCACGGCCTTCGCGATGCAGATACTGTTCGCCAATCAGGTTCTCGATGATCTGGGCACGCGTCGCCGGGGTGCCGAGGCCTCGCCCGGCCATGGCGGCCTTCAACTCCTCGTCGTCGACCATCTTGCCGGCGCCTTCCATGGCCGACAGCAGTGTCGCTTCGGAATAGCGTGCCGGTGGACGTGTTTCGTTGGCGTTGAGGAGCACTTCATCCGTATGAACGGTCTCGCCTGCCGCGACCGCGACAAGATTACCCTCGTCACCGGTCTGCCCTTCTCTTCCATAAACAGCGAGCCACCCCGGATTGACCAGAACCTTTCCTTCCGTCTTGAACGGCTCTCCTTCGACGCGCGTGATTCGCGTCGTGACCATGTACTCCGCTGCGGGATAGAAGACCGCGAGGAAACGCTTGACGACCAAGTCGTACAGCTTTTGCTCAGGTTCCGAAAGGTGCTTTGGCGCCTGCAGGGTCGGGATGATGGCGAAGTGGTCCGAGATCTTGGCGTTGTTGAAGATGCGTTTGTTCGGAATCACCCAGTTGCGCGCCAGAATCTGGTGTGCGAACGGTGAAAAACGTGCCAGCAATGATTCATCATGGCCTTTGCCAACGCCCTCGCCGGTCAGCATCTTGAGCGTGTCCTTGACCGTGCCGAGATAATCCTCCGGCAACGCACGTGCGTCGGTTCGCGGGTAGGTCAGCACCTTGTGCTTCTCGTAGAGTGCCTGCGCCAGACCCAAGGTGGCTTTTGCCGAGAAACCGAACCGGCCGTTTGCTTCGCGCTGCAGGCTGGTGAGGTCGAAAAGCAAGGGTGACAACTGTGACGAAGGCTTCGCCTCTTCATTGACCAAGCCCGGTTTATCGGAACACTTGTCCTGCAGCGTCTTGGCACGCGCTTCGTCCCAGAGCCGGTCCGCACGCAGGTGTTCGTCTTCCTCGCCTTTGCCCTTCGCGAAGTTCTCGTCAAACCATTTACCCCGGTACTCTCCGGCAGCGCAGGCAAAGACGCCTTCGAGTTCCCAATAGGCGCGCGGTTTGAATCGTCGAATCTTGTCTTCGCGCTCGACCAGCAACGCCAGCGTCGGCGTTTGCACGCGCCCGACCGTCGTCAAGTGAAAACCACCGGTCTTCGAGTTGAAGGCCGTCATTGCGCGCGTACCGTTGATGCCGACCAGCCAGTCCGACTCGGAACGGCACACGGCGGCGTCGGCCAGGCCCTTCATCTCCTCGCCGTCGCGTAATCGCGAGAAGCCGTCCTTGATCGCTTGCTGTGTCATCGACTGAAGCCACAGTCGTTGCACCGGCTTTCCGCTCTTTGCATGTTGCGCGATGTAGTTGAAGATCAGCTCACCTTCCCGACCCGCGTCGCAAGCATTGATCAGGGCGGTGACCTCCTTGCGCTTGATCAGTTTGGTCAGGAGTTTGAGTCGCGATTCGGATTTCTCGATTGGCTTGAGCGCGAAATGCGGTGGGATCACCGGCAGATGAGCAAACGACCACTTTCCCCGTTTGACCTCGTATTCTTCGGGACAAGCCAGTTCGAGCAGATGACCGACTGCGGAAGAGAGAACGAAGTCCTCATTCTCAAAGTAGTCATCATGTTTTGTGAACCCGCCTAGTGCGCGCGCGATATCGGCGGCAACCGAAGGTTTCTCTGCAATGATCAGCTTCTTGCTCATGGCGTGTGATGTGCCCGGGGGAAAATGGCGAAAGTATATGACCGCTGGATGGCCGAAGCGCACCATGCTGCGAGCCATAATAAGAGTACTCGTCTGCGCTTGGCAAGCAGCAATGGGAGGACGCGGTGCGTCCGGAGGGTGGGGCGGGGATCAGGCGTGATTCAGTGCATCGATTCCGCGTCACCCTCGTAGAGCAACTCTTCCACGATCAAGGGTTCGAGATCCTGGTCGAGGCTCCACAGGACCATCAGTACGATGACCTTGAACTTGTCCAAAGGAACCGGATCGTCGTCAAGCATCATTGCATGTTCGATGACCAATTCGCGGAGACAGGGAGAGATGACGCCCGCCGTTTCAAGAAAGATGACGAAACTCAAACACTCGGCGCCGAGCCGAAGGTGCTCCTCGGCGGTATACACCCGTTGCGATAACGGACCAGATGACCATTCGGCCGGTCGTGAATTCTTGAGTCCGTTCAGCCAGACCAGTGCGAGCGAGATGTCTTCATCTTCAAAACCGATTGCGCTGAGCTTGCGGGCCAAGGCGTCTGGTTTCGGGTGAGTCGACAGATCCTGATAGTTTTCGAAGAGATAGACGAGGATATCAATCATGTGAAGCAGGCAATTTACGTTTGCGCGAGCCTTTGATAGCGGCTGCCGGGCAAGCTGGCTATATGGCCATCAAGCTCCAAATGCAGCAGCATCACGGAAAGCGCATCAGCCGTCAAGCCGCTACGGCCAACGAGATCATCGAGACCGCAGGGATCGAAACCCATCATGGCAAGCAAATCACTCTGTCCCGCCGAGACGTTGGCTCCTTCCCGAGTCGGCGCGGAAGTCTGAGTGACGTGGCCCCAGCGCAGTTCTTCCAGGACGTCTTGCGCGGTCTCTACGAGTTTCGCGCCCTGCTTGATCAGCGCGTGGCAGCCGCGCGCTTGTGGTGAGTGAATCGAGCCCGGGATGGCAAAAACCTCGCGCCCTTGTTCGCCGGCAAGTCGTGCGGTAATGAGTGAACCGCTTTCGATTGCGGCTTCGACAACGAGAACGCCTCGCGACAATCCCGATATCAGCCGGTTGCGTTTCGGGAAGTTGAAAGCCGTCACAGGTGTGCCAATCGGAAATTCTGAAACGATGGTTCCCTTCGCCCCGATTTCCAGCGCCAACTCGCGGTTGCGGGCCGGGTAGATACGATCGATACCGGTCCCGATAAAAGCGACCGTGTCGCCGCCTGCGGCCAGGGCGCCGCGGTGTGCGGCGGCGTCGATGCCGAGCGCCAGCCCGCTGGCAATTACAAGTCCGGCACCAGCAAATGCTGCAGCGAAGCGCTCGGCATTCTGAACGCCTTGTGGTGTTGGATTACGACTGCCAACGATTGCCAGTGCGGGTCGATTGAGCGGCTCAAGACGCCCTCGAACATAGACCAGCGTCGGCGGATCGGAAATCTCGAGCAGCGCTTGCGGATACTCGGAATCGGCCAGCGTGACGACGTGTTGGTTATCCTGGGTCGACCAGTCGCAAGCTGTCTGAACAAGATCCGAATTGTCGGTTTCCAGCAGCGCCGACGCGAGCCGGTCACCGATGACATCGCGCAGCTCGCTGCGTGACGTCGAGAACACCAACTCGGGTAACCCGAAACGTTGGAGCAGTTTGCGTTGGGTCTCGCTGCCGATTCCCGGGACGAGCGTCAGTCGCAGCCAGTGGCGGAGCGACTCGGTCGAAAGCATCGATCAGGGCGTGCGTACGAAGTCATTGACTTCCACGGTGCCTTCCGACTGCACCACCAGCGCATACGATATGCGGTCGAACGTGCGGAAGACGAAAATCAGACCGATTCGTTCGGACGGGATCTGGATACTCGCTTTTTGGTCGTTTTCATCGCGCTGGGTAACAATCCGGTTTCTTTCGAGTGCGAGGACGTGGCCAATCTCAAGGCTATCCTGGCTACCGAGATTCAACGAGACGATTGATCCGCGTCCGGCAGATCCGACGCCGCCGTAAATTGAAACGATGCGGCCATCGACCGACGTGTCCGGCTTGTGCGGGACGTAATGGACCAGCGGTGGTTTGTTCGCCGGGATCATACGGTCGCCGCGACCGATCTCCTGTTTGGCGGACGTAATTTCAAAGGTGGCGGGTTGCCCGGGCCGGGTCTGCGTCGCGGTACCTAGATAGAATGCCTCGTAACCGAGAATCTTGGTGGTGTCAGCCGGGTCAAAAAGCGGCTTGCCGTTGCGGTAAATCTGCCAGTTTTCCTGTTTCGGGTCGGCATCATCAACGTAGGCGACGCTACCTTCTCCGAGGAAAACGCGATCCTGTTGCGTCGCGACGATCTTCGCCACCGAGTCGAGTGCATTCGCTTCAATGACCAGCGGCTCGGAAATGAACGGTTCGATCACATTGGGCGGGATCGGCGGGATCGCGGTTTCATTGATTTCCGAATAGATCTGCGGACGCAGTTTGCCGTCTTTCCGGATGCGCAACAGTGGATTGCCGTTCGCGTCGCGATCCAGAACGATCACGTCGCCTGGATAGATACGGTGCGGGTTCCTGATCTGCTCGCGGTTCATGCGCCAGATTTCCGGCCAGCGCCAGGGTTCCTTGAGAAACTGGGCGGAAATTCCCCAAAGTGTGTCGCCGGGGACAACCACGTGCTGAACCGGAGCTCTATCGGCCAACTGGATGGGGCGTTCTGTAGCACCGCAGAGCGTGGCAGCTAGGCCCAGAACAAGCGCGGATAAAGTGCGGATCATCGTGTTATCCTCATACGAGCGGTCGGCAACGTCGGAGAGTGCTTGCGGGGAGCCTTCTGGATCCGGATCGCGGAAACTTCCGTCCGTCTGAGCCTGTATTTTTCGACCGGTCCCTGCGCTGTACTAGCCGTTGCAGACTTCGCATACTATGCGCACATAATGCGCGTTTTTTTCAAGATGTTGCGTTAGATTCTGCACGTAATTACTTATTCGATCAAGCATTTTATGTCCTTACTACCCATCCTCCGTTATCCCGATCCACGACTGAAAAAGGTTGCCGGACGGGTCGATAAATTTGACGATAGCATTCGCCGCTTGGCCAGCGACATGGCCGAAACGATGTACGAGGCTCCGGGTATCGGGCTGGCGGCGACGCAAGTCGATGTGCACAAACGGGTGATCGTCATCGACGTCTCGGAAACACGGGATCAGCTGCTGGTGCTGATCAATCCGGAACTCGTCGAAAGCGACGGGCTGCAGGTGTGCGAAGAGGGCTGCCTCTCGGTGCCGGGCATCTACGACAAGGTGGAACGCGCCGAACACGTCGTCGTTCGCTACTTCGACGTGGAGGGGCGCGAACAGACAATCGAGGCGGATGGCTTGCTGGCGGTTTGCCTGCAGCACGAGATGGATCATCTCGACGGACGGGTTTTCGTCGAACACCTTTCCCAACTCAAGCAGGTGCGCATCAAGGCCAAGCTGGCAAAGCAGGCCCGGATCACGGCATGAGGCTGATTTTTGCCGGCACGCCGGAGTTCGCCGCGCAGGCATTGGACGCGATCCTCCTCGCCGGGCATGAGGTCGCGTTGGTACTCACGCAGCCCGACCGTCCATCAGGCCGTGGCATGGCGTTGCGCGCCTCACTGGTCAAGGAGCGGGCCTTGGCGGCCGGCATCGAGGTGTATCAGCCGCCGACCTTGCGTGATGCGGCCGCGCAGGAGCGGGTTCGAGCGGTGGCTGCGGAGGCGATGGTGGTTGCTGCCTACGGGCTGATCCTTCCGCAGACCGTGCTCGATATACCACGTTTCGGCTGCATCAATATCCACGCTTCCCTGCTCCCGCGCTGGCGCGGTGCGGCTCCAATTCAGCGCGCGATCCTCGCCGGTGATGATGAAACCGGCGTCTGCATCATGCAGATGGAAGCCGGCCTGGACACCGGGCCGGTGCTGCTGTCCGGAACGTTGCCAGTGACTGATGACGATACGGCGGCAAGTTTGCACGACAAATTGGCGGCGCTCGGAGCGGGTCTTGTCGTCGATGCTCTGGCGAAACTGCCGATGGCTTCCTGTCCACAGCCGGAGGCCGGTGTGACTTATGCCGCCAAGATCGAGAAAGGCGAAGCGCCGCTCGACTGGCGGCTGTCGGCCGCTCAGTTGGCGCGCCAGGTGCGTGCTTTCAATCCCTTCCCCGGCGCGCTGGGCAGCTATCAAGGGACTCCGATCAAGGTCTGGAGCGCGCGCGTCGGCGAGGCCGCGGGTCGGCCCGGAAGCGTCCTGTCAGTCGGCAAGAACGGCATCGTCGTCGCTTGCGGCGAAGGTTCGCTCTGTCTGCTCGAACTGCAGAAAGCGGGCGGGAAGCGTCTGCCGGTCGCCCAGTTCCTGGCTGGAATGCCCGTCGCGCTTGACTCGGCTTTCGACCTCCCGGCTTGATTTTCAACGCTTGCGCCCAATCTTGGTCGTAGCGCGGCTCGTGCTCTGCCGCGAATCCGCATCACTGCGCGACAAGGAGGTTACGACGATGTTGGGCAACTGGTTGAAGACCTCGCTGCTGATGGCGGCGATCATGGCGCTGTTCGGTGTGGTCGGTGGCTATATCGGTGGCGCTTCGGGCATGATCATGGCGCTGCTGTTCGGCGGCGCGATGAATCTCTTTGCGTACTGGTTTTCCGACTCGATGGTGTTGAAGATGTACAACGCCCGCGAAGTCGACGAAACCTCGGCGCCGCAGTTCTACGCGATGGTGCGCGAGCTCGCGCAACGTGCCGGCTTGCCCATGCCGCGCGTCTATCTGATCGACGAAGCGCAGCCGAATGCGTTCGCCACGGGGCGCAATCCGGAACATGCGGCCGTCGCCGCGACGACGGGCATCCTGCGCATGCTTTCGGCGCGCGAAATCCGCGGCGTCATGGCGCATGAGCTGGCGCACGTGCGCCACCGCGACATTCTGATCTCGACGATCTCGGCGACCATGGCCGGGGCCATTTCGGCGCTCGCCAATTTCGCCATGTTCTTTGGCGGACGTGATTCCGAAGGTCGTCCGGCCAACCCAATTGCCAGTCTGGCGGTTGCCCTGCTGGCGCCGCTGGCCGCGTCGCTGATCCAGATGGCGATTTCGCGTTCGCGCGAATTCGAGGCCGATCGGGGCGGTGCCGAAATCTGCGGCGATCCCAATGCGCTCGCCGACGCGCTGATCAAGATTGATTCGTACGCGCGCGGCATTCCGATGCCGACCGCCGAGGCACATCCGGCGACCGCGCAAATGATGATCATGAACCCGCTGGCGGGCGGCGGCATCGCCAACCTGTTCAGTACCCACCCGGCGACCGAGGATCGCGTCGCGCGATTGCGCCAACTGGCCCGAGGGTGAGTCGAGGCAGCTCTATTTCAGGTGTTTGCGCAGTATGTCGGCCAGGCGATATCCGGCGGCGACGATGCGTTGGTTGGCAATCTCCTTGGCGTTCTCGAAGAATGCCTTGCTGATTCTGCGTTGGCGGCTGTAGTCGGCCGGGAAGCCGTCGGTCTGGGCGACTTGCCAGCTTTCGTCGATCCATTGCGTCGGACTTGATGGCCGGGGTGGCGGGTACATCGCAGTCAGGGCCCGACACGCCGAATCAAGCCTGCTTCCGGAAAGCCCGGAAGGACCGGGCAGATCGTCCCAGAAGGCGTGCAGGCTCGTTGTCCGTTTGCGCGGCGCGGAGGGGTCGAGCAGCTTCAGATCGCCTTGAGGCGCGTCCCAAGCGGCGTCGGCGTCGATGACATGAAAGGGCTGGTGCGCGTCGGCAACGAGATGGATCAGCCAGGGCAAGGCATAGCTGCGGCGCATTGTCGTGCGTTCCGAAGATTCTCGCGAGCCAAGTGTCGCAGCCAGTACCTCAAGCTGGGTGTCCAGCTGACCGGCGCGGTCGCCTTCGCCGCTTCGTGCTGCTGGATAGCCGTCCAGCGGGCGATTCACGTAGTGCCAGTCGCGATGATTGTCCATGTCGGGAAATCCCGGCAGCAGCGGTGTCGCCGGGTCGCCGGTGTCGTGGAAACGCGGGTCGTAACGGATCAGGTCGGCCCACGTTGAGGCTTCGATGAACGCCGTGCGGTCGTGATCGTTCTTGCTGGCTTTGCGCGTCCAGCGCGCGTAGTCCGGATGCCGACGTAGCAGCTGGCTGATGGCCTCCCGGCTCGAGACGGGGAGTTGATCCCAGGCGATGCACGCCGACAAGCGGTGTCCGGAAAAATTCCAGGCCAAGGCCGGTGTCGGTAGCACGAAGAAAAGCAAGGCCGGCAAGAGGAATCGTCGCCAACTCGTCTCTGGCAAAGCGTACTTATCGATCAAGCGCGATGTCCTCTTGTGAGACCGGGTCTTCAAGCGGCTCCAGGTGGGTCATCACGGCGCAACGCGGAAGGGCCTGACGAATGTCGTGCTCGAGCCGTTCGGCGAGCTCGTGGCCGCGCTGGATCGTCCAGTGGCCGGGGACGAGCACATGCAAGTCCACAAAACGGCGTGCGCCGGATTCGCGCGTGCGCAGGGCGTGGAAATCGACGCCGTTTTCGCGATAGCGCGCGAGAATGGCGAGCACCAGCGCATGGTCTTCGGCCGGCAGCGCGACGTCCATCAAGCCGGTCGTCGAACGGCGCAGTAGCTTCCAGCCGGTCCACACGATATTCGCGGCGACCAGCAGCGCCAGCGCCGGGTCAAGCCAGTACCAGCCGGTCAGCGCGACGGCACCGACACCGCCGATAACGCCAACCGAGGTCCAGACGTCGGTCATCAGATGGTGCGCGTCGGCTTCGAGTGTGACCGAACGGTGCTTGCGCCCGGCGGCAAGCAGGATGCGCGCGGTGAACAGATTGACCAGCGATGCGACGACCGAGACCACCAAACCAAGGTCTATATGGTTCAGCGCTTGCGGATGGAGCAGGCGCTCACTTGCGGCGACCCCGATGCCGATCGCGGCGAGCAGGATGAGCAAGCCCTCGAAGCCACTGGAAAAGTACTCGGCCTTGCCATGACCGTAGGCGTGGCGCTCGTCGGCCGGCATCTCGGCGATGGTGATCATCGCCAGCGCCATCAACGCCCCGGTCAGATTGACGACGGATTCCAGCGCATCGGAGAGCAGGCCGACCGAACCGGTCAGCCACCAGGCCAGGCTCTTCAGCGCAATGGTCGTCACGGCGGCGCCGATTGAGAGCCAGGCGTAGCGTTTGAGGGAGATCGCGGACATGCCCGGATTATGGGTGCCGGAAGCCGGTCTTGTCATCATCATGCTAAACTCGATCAACCCCAAAACATTGCGAATCATAGCCTTGACCAACTCTCCACCCTCTTCCTCCGCGCCGCGTCGCGTGCGGGTCATCAAGACAACTCGCCCCGCGCCGGCCGATCATGATGTGACCGCTCCCCGACCTTCCGGCGGCGACCCCCCGAAGGCACCGACGGCACGTTCTCTGGCCGCCGATTCGCTGGGCTGGAGTCTGCTGCTCGCCGCCCGTGTGCTGGCAGCGGTCTATGCCGGGAAGAGCCTGAGCGAAGCCCTGAATGTTCTGGCGGCCGAACCGCCGGCCGCACGTGCGGCGTCGCAGGACATTGCCTACGGCGTGCTGCGTCGCTACGGCTGGGGCGAATTCATCCTCGGTCGGCTGATGACGAAACCGCTGACGCACGCCGAAACGCAAGCGCTGCTCATGGCTGCGCTGTACCGGCTCGATACGCGACCGGAATCGCCGCATACGGTCGTCGATCAGGCGGTGATCGCCGCCGGCGAACTGGCGGGTGGCGTCTTCAAGGGGCTGGTCAATGGCGTCCTGCGGAATTTTCTGCGCCAGCGCGACGCCCTATTGGACCAGATGAAGCAGGACGACGAGGTTGTGTATCAGCATCCGCGTTGGTGGCTTTCGCGTTTGCGCCGGAGTTATCGTGACGATTGGTCGTCGATTGTTGCCGCGGCTAACGAACAGCCACCGATGACCCTGCGCGTGAACTTGCGGCAGTTAACGGTCGCCGAGTACTTGGGCCGGCTGGAAGCGGCCGGTTTGTCGGCACGGCCGGTCGGTCATTGCGGGCTGGTGCTGCAGAGGCCGGTGCCGGTCGACGCCCTGCCCGGTTTCTTTGAAGGCCTAGTCTCGGTACAGGATGCCGGTGCGCAGCGTGCGGCGGAACTGCTGGCGCCGCCGGACGGCGCGCGCGTGCTCGATGCCTGCGCCGCGCCGGGTGGCAAGACGGCGCATCTGCTCGAAGCGGCCAATCTTGATCTGCTGGCGCTCGACATCGACGCCGGCCGCACGCAGCGCATCGAGGACAATCTGCAGCGGCTCGGATTGCACGCCGAAATCAAGGTCGCCGACTGCATCGACGTGAATCGCTGGTGGGACGGCCGGCTGTTCGACGCCATCCTGGCCGACGTGCCCTGCTCGGCCTCGGGCGTCGTGCGTCGCCATCCGGACATCAAGCGCTTGCGCCGCGAGAGCGATATCCGGCGCTTTGCCCACACGCAGGCAGAGATCCTCGACGTTCTCTGGACCGTGCTCAAGCCGGGCGGGACGTTGCTGTACGCGACCTGTTCCGTTTTCCCGGAAGAAAACTCGGCGCAGATCGACGCCTTTCTCGTCCGCCAGCCTGGAGCGGTTCGTCTGAGCGAAGCGCAACTGCTGCCGCAGTCAGATCACGACGGTTTCTACTATGCGCTGTTGCGAAAGCCCGACTAGGCTGTGGCTGTGCGGCCTGCTCCTGCTGCTGGTAACGCAGCTGGCGCTGGCCGCGGGCATCAGCCTGCGCAATCCGCAGCTGGTGCTTGAAGATGGCGAGTACGTCGCCGCCGCCGATTTCAACATCAACTTCAATCCCCGTCTCGAAGAGGCGGTGAACAAGGGGGTCGTCCTCTACTTCGCCACCGAGTTCGAGCTGAGCAAGTCGCGCTGGTACTGGTTTGACGAGCAGATCCTCCGGCGGAGCAAGACCTACCAGCTCTATTACCACGCCCTGACGCGCCAGTATCGGGTATCGACCGGCGGCCTGCACCAGAGCTTTCCGTCGCTGGAGGAAGCGCTGCGCGTGATGTCGCGCCTGCGTCGCTGGGTGGTCGCCGAACAGGGCGATATCCGGGTTGCCCAGACCGGCATGGCGGGCTTGCGCCTGCGCCTCGATCTGACGCAGATGCCGAAAACCTTCCAGGTCAGCGCGCTCTCGAACAAGGACTGGAATCTCGACTCGGGCTGGGTGCGCTGGCCGTTTGCCAATACCGAGGCGGCGCCGGTGACGATGCCCGAGGCTACGCCCACGACGGCGCAGGACGACGCCCAATGAAACGCCTGATCATCGTCGCGGCCTCGTTCGGCGGCATCCTCCTGTTTCTGCTCGCTTCGGCGACGGCCAATACCGCGCTGTTTGCCCGTCACTATCCGTGGCTGCTCGGACTGAATGCCGTTGTCGCGCTGTCGCTGTTTGCCCTGATCGGCTGGCAGGTCAGATCGCTGTGGCTGGAGCACCGCGCCAAGGTTTTCGGTTCGCGGCTCAAGTTGCGCCTGATGGCGATGTTCGGACTGATGGCCGTCTTGCCCGGTGTCCTTGTCTACGCGGTTTCGGTCCAGTTCGTGACCAAGAGCATCGAAACCTGGTTCGACGTACGCGTCGAGAAGGCGCTTGAATCGGGTCTCAATCTTGGCCGCAGCGCGCTCGACTCGCTGCTCGACGATCTGGCCGACAAGGGCCAGTCGATGTCGATGGATCTCAGCGAACTGGGCGACGCGAAACGGCGAACGGCGCTCAGCCGGCTGCGCGACCAGACCGGCGTGCAGTACGTCGCCCTGTTCAGCACCAACGGACAACTTCTGGCGACCGCGACCAGCGAGCTGGATGCCTTCGTTCCCGAACAGCCGACGACCGACCAGCTGCGTCAGGCGCGTGTCGGACGCGGCTATCGCGGCATCGAGAGCATCAGCGACAAGACCCTGCTGCTGCGTGTGCTGGTTCCCGTCGCGCCCTCCGGTCTGGGCAAGGAAACGCGCATCCTGCAATTGACCCAACCCGTTCCCGAGGGGCTGGCGCTCAACGCCGAGCGCGTGCAGCAGGTCTATCGCGACTATCAGGAACTGTCGCTCGGGCGCCAGGGGCTGACGCGCATCTACGCCATGACGCTGACGCTGACCGTGCTGCTTGCGCTATTTACGGCCATCGCCACGGCCTACGTGCTTGCCCGGCGTCTTTCGGCGCCACTCTCGATTCTCGCCGAGGGCACGCAGGCGGTCGCGGCCGGCGACTTCACGCCGCGTCAGGCGATTTACAGCGGTGACGAGCTCGGCGTCCTGACGCAGTCCTTCAACCGCATGACGCGGCAGCTCGACGACGCGCGGCGCGATACCGAGCGCCACCGGGCCGAAGTCGAATCGGCGCGCGCCTACCTGGAGTCGATCCTGGCCAACCTCTCGGCCGGCGTGCTCGTGTTTGATCGTCGCTTTGTCCTGCGCACGGTCAATGCCGGCGCGCAGACGATTCTCGAAGACGACTTCACCGGACTGCTCGCCGAAACGGTCGATGCCTGGCCGCGTGAAGCGGTTCTTGGACACGCCATCCGCAACGCCTTTGCCGAGCACGGCAGCAAGGAATGGAAAACGCAGATCCAGCTCGACGAACCGGG
>JAGNOM010000220.1 GCA_017990155.1 Propionivibrio sp.
ACGCGGGCGCCAGCGTCCAACATACTTTTCGCACACGCCAGACCGATGCCCGATGCGGCACCGGTGATCGCTGCAACCTTTCCGGATAGTTCCTGACTCATTTCCTGCCTCCTGTGAAATACGTGGGTTTATGCACGGCCGTGCGAGACACGCGACTGGCGTGCCATTGAATCGACAACGACGGCGATTGCGAGCACCGCGCCGGTGATCATGTAACGCAGCGACGACGATAGGTTGAGCATGGTCAGGCCACTGGCGATTGACTGGATGACGATGATGCCGAGCAGCGCGGCGTAAGCACTGCCGCGCCCGCCGAACAGACTGGTGCCGCCGATCACCGCCGCCGCGATCGCGTTGAGGTTGACGTCGCCGGTTCCCGCCTGCTGCGACGCGGTCGCCAGACGCGCAGCGGCCAATACGCCGCCGGTCGCCGCAAACATCGCGCACGCGGCGAACGCGCTGGTGTAGATGAAACGAACGTTTATACCCGCACGCCGCGCTGCCTCGCGGTTGCCGCCGACCGCGTTCATCGAGCGGCCCCACTTGGTGCGCGTCAACGCGTAGTTCATGGCGACGACCAGGCCGACGAACATGCCGAACATCCATGGCACACCGCGCCCTCTGTTCAGGTACCAGACGATCAGTTCGAGCAGGATGGTGATGGCGATCGCGTTCGAGGCCAAGCTACCGATTGAGTTGGCCGACAGATTGGCGGCGCGACGACGCGCAAAGGTGGCGCGGCCGGTCATGAAGATGACGACGCCCGGGACGGCGGCGAGCACGTGCGAAACGGTATCCGTCATGACCATCAGTTGCCCGAAATTGACGATCTCCGATCCGTAAGGGAGGTTGATCGACCCGGTCCTGCCAAGCAAATAGAGCTGCAGGCCGAGAAACGCGAGCAGGCCAGCCAGCGTCGAGACGAAGCTTGGCATCCCGAAACGGTTGTAGAGAAATGAATAGAGCAGCCCGACGAGACCGCCAAAAGCGATGGCGGCAAGAATGGCGAGCGGCGCTGGCCAACCCTGGTTGACCCACAGCACGCCGATGATCGCCGAAGCGACACCACTGACCGATCCGACCGACAGGTCGATCTCACCGACCATCAGGACGCAAACGATGCCGAGAGAAATGACGCCGACCGTCGAACAGTCGAAGAGCAGGTTCACCAGGTTGTTGGGCGACAGGAAAATCGGATTGAGCGTGCCGAAAACCGTCCAGATGATGACCAACCCGATCACCACTGGGAGCGAGCCGAGATCGCCCGAGCGCACGCGGTCAATCAGCGTACGAATGGCCCCGCCGATGCCGGCTTCGTGCTTGACACGCACGTCGGCGCGATCGAGCATGGGCGCGCCTGGCAAGGCTTGCGTGGATTGCGCATTGTCTTTCGTTTCCTTGCTCATGCCTGACTCCCTGCCGCCGATCCGGCGTGTTCGCGCAGGCGTTCGGCGCGGCGCGAGACTGAGTTATCCACCGCGCCGGTAATGGCGCCCACGAGTTCTTCGTTCGATGCATCGGGAAGAAAGATGCCATTGTTTCGCCCCAGGCGGAGCACGACGATTCGATCCGCGACTGCCCGTACATCTTCCATGTTGTGGCTGACCATCACCACGCCGAGGCCGCGCGCGCGCACACGGTCGATCAGGTTGAGCACCTCTGCCGTCTGCGCGACGCCCAACGCGGCGGTCGGTTCGTCGAGCAGGATCAGTTTCGGTTCGAGCAGCAGCGAGCGCGCGATGGCAACGGTCTGGCGTTGCCCACCGGAGAGCGAGGCCACCACGTCGCGCACGCTCGGAATGCGCGCCGACAATTCGTTGAGAAGCGTCCATGCGCGCACTTCCATGGCAACTTCGTCGAGTCGCGGCGCATTGAGTTCCCGGCCGAGATAGATATTGGCGACTACGTCGAGGTTCTCGCACAGCGCGAGGTCCTGAAACACCGTCGCAATACCGAGATTGAGCGCCATGCTCGGGTCGCTCAGGGTGACTTTTTTGCCGCAGAAGGTGATGGTGCCGGAAGTCGGCTCGTGCACCCCTGCGAGCGCCTTGACCACCGTCGATTTGCCGGCGCCGTTGTCGCCAACCAATGCCACCACCTCGCCTGCATGCACGTCGAGATCAACATCCGTAAGCGCCGAAACGGCGCCGAAATTTTTCGATATTCCGCGCAGGCTGAGAACCAGCTCGCCTTTCGGCGCATTCCTGATCGTCAAATTGGTCATGGATTCATGGCTCCAGGCTCGTGTGATGGTGCTTGAGAAAGCATGATCAATAAGGAAACATCGATCCCGGCCGCGCAGCGCTGCCGGGATCGATGAGCCCAATCACCTTGACTTACATGATGCCCAGCTTCTTGCAGCCTTCCTCATAGCGTCCTGAGCAGAGTTCCTTTGGCGTCTGGATCTTCTTGTCGATGATCTCGGCTTTGAGGTTCTTCGAGGTCACGACTGCCGGGACGAATAACTGCGAAGGTGTGTCGTAGAGGGTTGTTTCGGCTTTTGGCATCTTGCCGGCCAACAGATCGATGGCCACGTTTGCCGCTGCGGCAGCGACGATTTCGCTCGGCTTCGAGATTGTGTTGTACTGGTCACCGGCGATTATCAACTGCAGAGCAGCAATCGTCGCATCGTTGCCGGTTACCGGCGGCAGCGGATTTACCCCGGACGCCTTGAGTGCCGCGATAGCACCGCCGCCTGTTCCGTCGTTGGCGGCAACGACGCCGACGATCTGCTTGCCGAAACGAGCAACCTGGCCGCTCGCCCACTGTTGCGCCTTCGACGGAAGCCAGTCCGGCGTGTCGTATTCAGCCAGGAGCTTGTAGCCGCTGCTGTCGTGACCGGTGTGGATACCTTTCTTGATCAGCATGGCGGCAGCGTCTGTCGGCGAACCATTGATCTGCAAGATGCCGCCGGCGTCCGTCTTGACGCCCGAAGCCTTCAGGTGCGCGACCAACGACTCGGAAATGGCCTTGCCGATTCCCTCGTTGTCGAACGATACGTAGAAGTCAGCCTTGCCTTGCGGAATCGGGCGGTCATAGGCAATCACCTTGACCCCCTGGCTCTGTGCCAGCTTGACCAGAGACGCGGCAGCAGCCGAATCAACCGGATCGAGCACAATCACTTTGGCGCCTTGCGTGATAACCGAGTTGAACTGCTGCTGCTGCTTGGTCATATCGGCGTCAGCATTCTGGTAAATCACCTTGCACGTCGGGCAGAGTTTGGCCATCTCGGCCTTGAATCCGGGATAGTCGTGCTCTTCATAGCGGGTGGAACCCTGGTCGGGCATCAGGAAGGCGACTGTTGCGTCCTTGACGTCTGCGGCCAGTGCGGAAGTTGCAAGAAGCGAGGCGGCAAGCGTGGCAATACCGGTCAGTTTCATAGAGATTCTGGACATTCTGGTTCCCTCCTTATTGGCACTATGGTGCTACGAAGATGGCAATGGATGAAACTTCAGCCACTACCGATTCCCTGATTTCTTCAATGGGCCGTGCGCAGCGCGGCCACGTCATTTTTTGACCTGGCAGGACCAAGATTCCGTGCCTGGTTATCCGTTTTTTCCATTCCATGCAGCCGCGCCGCGTTGATGTTTTCCGCCTGCAGCCGGCGGAACTGTGATGGCGGCATACCTTTTTCCGCCAGGAATTGACGGTTGAAATTCGAAAGATTGTTGAAGCCGACTTCCAGGCAGACGTCGGTAATCGATGGACGCTCACTGCTCATCAAAATCTGGCAAGCCAGATTGATACGCAGCCGCTTGACGTACTGGACAAGCGACATCCCGGTATGGCGGCTGAATTCTCGCGAAAAAGCGACTGTCGACAGCCCGGCTATGGCGGCCAAGTCCGATTCGCCAAAAGGCTGTGTCAGATTTTCGCGAATATAGGCGAGCGCCCGGTTGATGCCGGTTGACATATAGCCGGAGGGGTCGGGCAGATAAGTGGCACTGGCGAGACGCTGCGTATCCTGCGCGCGGCTGAGCGTTCCCAGGATCATCGTGAAGAGTTCGATCCGGCGAATGCCTTGTGCGCCCATAATCTTTTCCATCAGCGGCGCTAGCTCGCTGCTGGTTTTGCTGCTGAACAACACGCCGCGCCGCGATAATTCCAGCAAGCTGCCAAGCACCGCGAATTCGGGGATGAGGCGCATCATCTCGTCGATGAAAACCGCGCTGAATTGCATGAAGCGGCAACGCAACGGAATGATGGTTCCTTCCGGAATGTCGCTGACCCAGTTGTGCGGGAGGTTGGGGCCGGTGAGCACCAGATTGCCGGGCTCGAACCCGCCGATGAAATCTCCGACGAAATAGTGTCCCGAAGTTGCTGCGATCAGATGGACTTCGTACTCGGGGTGAAAGTGCCAGCGAACCGTGCGGTATGGGCAGCCATGTGACCAAGCGGCAAATGATTCACCCGGTCGTATTTGCACGACTTCCAAGTCCGGTGTCATACCCCCCCCATTTCTGCGTCGGCGGTCGATCCGCTGTTCTAGTGCAACTCCCTGCGAGTCAAGTTTCCGACCGGATTGGAAAAGCACGAATTCATCATAGTCAGCGTTGAAACTCACCGCCACCACGAACCATGGCAAAAACTGATACTTTTTTAAAGCTCTAAACAGGCCGTTTTGAACAGCCTCGCCTGAGTACGTTCAGGCCCGTTCTGGTAGTCGTTGATCGCCTGCTCGATCTTCTTGCGCGTATTCATCACGAAGGGACCGTCCTGCAAGACGGGCTCACGAATTGTGCGGACAGTGAGCAACAGGAAAGCGGCCGGGTCGCCGTCGGCAGCGTCGACGTTTAGAAGGGTGCCGGCGTCGTACGACGAGAGCTCGTCGAGCATCAGGAACGGGTCGAGACGAACGCCCGAACGCTGCGTCGAAGCTTGACGCCGGAATGACAAATCAGCAGTTGATTAGCGGTTTGCTAACGCGGTGTTCCCCTGCTATCGACCATCACCACCGGCACATGGCGTTGCTGGCGCCTGACTTCGGCAGCCGTCGGCCGGCAGAAGATGTTCGAAAGGCAGCTGTCGTGCGACGGCATGACGACTTCGTCGCAATCGAGCTCTTCGGCCGCGTCGAGAATCGAGAAGACCACTTCGCCCTGCCGATAGACGCCACGCCACGGGATGCCCACGCCCTGAAATTGTTCGCTCGCGTCATCGATGAACGATTGCGCGCGCGCCGACTGGAACTCGGCAATCTCCTGCTGCGTCCGGAAGCGCAACACCTGCCATTGCGTTACCGGCTCGCCGACGTTGAGCAGGATGGCTTCCACGGGCGTTCCCGACTCATGCAGCTGGCGCGCGTAATTGAGGCCCCAGCGGGACTCCTCGCAGGCGTTGATCGGCAGGAGCAGGCGACGCTTGCGGGCGGCGGGTTCGGTCCGGCCGCTCCGGCTCTTCGATCCGCTTTCGGCG
>JAGNOM010000221.1 GCA_017990155.1 Propionivibrio sp.
CGATACGCTCGCGCGCCGACAACACGCCCTTGGCGTGCATCGCTTCGAGCTTCTCGGGCTTGATGTGGTTGATGATCTTCTCGCGCCGTTTGCGCAAGAGGTCTAATAGTTCCGGCTTGATGGTCATTTGGGATCTTCTTTGCTTATAGGCCCTTGCGGCCAGCGATACTTGGCGACCTGCGTACGTCGAGTGGGAGGCTGCAATGAGGCGAGTTATTGCTGGGGACGGCACGGCCGGGCGATGCGTGATCGCTGGCCGCGTCATCCTGATCTACAACGATTAGTCCTTGAAGCGCGACTCAAGGATATCCACGGCGGGGAGACGCTTGCCTTCGAGGAACTCGAGGAAGGCGCCGCCGGCGGTCGAGATGTAGCCGACCTTGTCCTCGATCTTGAACACGTTGATTGCCGACACGGTGTCGCCGCCGCCAGCCAGCGTGAAGGCTTTCGATGTGGCGATAGCCTGGGCTAGCGCCTTGGTGCCGTTGGCAAACGACTCCATTTCAAAGACGCCGACCGGACCATTCCAGACGACGGTGCCGGCTGCTGCGATGATATCGGCGAGTGCCTTGGCCGAATCCGGGCCGATGTCGAGGATCATGTCGTCGTCGGCAACGTCGTCGACGCTCTTGATCGTTGCTTGCGCGGTGGCCGAAAACTCCTTGGCGACGACCACGTCGGTCGGCAGCGGAACCTTGACCTTGGCCATCACGGCCTTGGCCTGGTCAATTAGATCGCGCTCGGCGAGCGACTTGCCGATTTTCTTGCCCGAAGCGAGCAGGAAGGTGTTGGCGATGCCGCCGCCAACGATCAACTGATCCACCTTGGCCGAAAGGCTTTCGAGCACGGTCAGCTTGGTCGAAACTTTGGAGCCGCCAACGATGGCGAGCATCGGACGAGCGGGTTGAGCGAGCGCCTTGGTCAGCGCTTCGAGCTCGGAGGCAACGCAGGGGCCGGCGCAGGCGACCGGGGCGAACTTGCCCATGCCGTAGGTCGTGGCTTCAGCACGATGCGCCGTGCCGAAAGCATCCATCACCCAGACGTCGCACAGGGCGGCCATCTTTTTCGACAGGTCTTCGTTGCACTTCTTCTCGCCCTTGTTGCAGCGGCTGTTTTCGAGCATGACGACTTCGCCCGGCTTGACTTCGAAGCCACCGTCGACCCAGTTCTGGACGAGGCGAACTTCCTGGCCGAGAAGTTCGGACATGCGCTTGGCAACAGGGGCTAGCGAATCTTCGTTCTTGAACTCACCTTCGGTCGGACGACCGAGGTGCGAGGTAACCATCACTGCAGCGCCCTTGGACAGCGCGTACTTGATGCCCGGTAGCGCGGCGCGCACGCGGGTGTCATCGGTGATGGCGAGGTTGTCGTCTTGTGGAACATTGAGGTCGGCGCGGATGAAAACACGCTTGCCGGCCACGTCCAGATCGGTGAGGCGCTTGAAAGTCATGGCAATACTCGATTCGAAACAGGGAATTGAAAACAAAAAAGGGGCACCTGAAGTGCCCCTTTTGTTGGGGTGTTACTTGGTCATGACGCGAATCATTTCCAAGACCTTGTTGGAGTAGCCCCACTCGTTGTCGTACCACGACACAACCTTGACGAAGGTGCCGTCCAGCGCGATACCGGCTTCTGCATCGAACACCGAGGTGCAGGTCTCGCCACGGAAGTCGGTTGCAACAACCTTGTCTTCGGTGTAGCCGAGAACGCCCTTCATGGCGCCTTCCGAAGCGGCCTTCATGGCAGCGCAGATGTCCTTGTACGAAACTTCCTTGTTCAGTTCGACGGTCAGGTCGACGACCGAAACGTCGGAGGTCGGAACGCGGAAGGCCATGCCGGTCAGCTTCTTGTTCAGTTCGGGAATGACGACGCCAACAGCCTTGGCAGCACCGGTCGAGGACGGGATGATGTTCTCGAGGATGCCACGACCACCGCGCCAATCCTTGTTGGACGGGCCGTCAACGGTCTTCTGGGTTGCGGTTGCAGCGTGAACCGTGGTCATCAGGCCGCGCTTGATGCCCCAGTTGTCGTTCAGAACCTTGGCCACCGGTGCCAGGCAGTTCGTGGTGCACGAAGCGTTCGAGATGATGGTCTGACCAGCGTAGGTCTTGTCATTCACACCGAACACGAACATCGGGGTGTCGTCCTTCGACGGGGCGCTCTGGATGACTTTCTTGGCGCCAGCGGCGATGTGCTTTTCGCAGGTTTCTTTGGTCAGGAACAGGCCGGTCGACTCGACGACCACTTCAGCACCGACTTCGCCCCACTTCAGTTCGGCAGGATCCTTGACAGCGGTCAGGCGAATCTTCTTGCCGTTGACGATAAGCGTGTTGCCTTCGACAGCCACGGTGCCCTTGAAGCGACCGTGAACCGAGTCGTACTTGAGCATGTAGGCGAGGTAGTCAGGTTCCAGCAGATCGTTGATACCAACGATCTCGATGTCGCTGAAGTTCTGGACAGCAGCACGGAAAACCATACGACCAATACGACCAAAACCGTTAATACCTACTTTGATTGTCATGATTCACTTTCCTTTTTAAAAAAACCGAATGCTGATGACGAGTGTTTCACGCGGTGTGATCCAAATCTCGTCATCTGGAGGTCAAAGAACTGCAACGAACTAGATACGGGGAGTGGAAATGGCATGTTGACAAGCAAACGACGGTAGCAAAAGGGTACAAGAAAACGTGCAAATACCACGCGCCATGAGTACAGCCACCCCAAGAGCGTAATTATGCGCCTGATCGGAGGAATTTTCCAGTCCGGAAGGCGATTTCGGGGCTCTCGAGGCTGTGGCGTCGATGTGTCAATTCTGCCGGATGGAGGTGTGTTCGATTGCGATTGCGCTGTTTTCTTGCGCGAAGTCGCGGCAACAAATAATGCGCTCATTGGCGGATGATATTTATGAATGGCGTCTCACGGATTCCGTTTCTTTTCGCATAGAATATCTTCGCAACCGCTATCCATTGCGGCTACTGCCGCAAGCACCAGCTAACCCACAGAAAGAGGTTTTTCCAAAATGACGATTACCGCATCGCCCGCCTGGGTGGCTATTGACGCGCATCGAGATGCCATTTCAAAGACTCATCTCCGCGATTTGTTTGCCGCCGATCCAAAGCGGGTTGAGTCGCTGACGCTTTCTTTTGACGGCATGTTCTACGATTTCTCCAAGCAGCGCGTGACCTCGGAGACAATGGATTTGCTCGTATCGCTGGCCAAGGAAGCGCTTGTTCCGGAATGGACGGAGCGGATGTTCGCTGGCGAGCGAATCAATATCAGTGAGGGACGTTCGGTATTGCATACGGCCTTGCGGCGTTCTGCCGGCCCGTTCCCCGGAAAAGACTTCGACGTCATGCCGGAAGTGATCGAGACCCGGCGCCGTATGGCTGACTTCGCCGAGCGCCTGCGTTCGGGCAAGTGCTTTGGCCACAAGGAAATGCCGATTCGGGATGTCGTCAATATCGGGATTGGCGGATCGGATCTCGGGCCGAAGATGATGAATCAGGCCCTGCGTGCGATGAGTCATCCGGCCTTGAATGTGCATTACGTTTCGAACCTCGATGGCGCGCAGATGGCGCCCTTGCTGCAGACGCTTGATCCGCGAACGACGCTGTTCATCGTCGTCAGCAAGACCTTTACAACCCAGGAGACCATGTTCAACGCCAACACGGCGCGCAACTGGTTGCGTGCCAATCTGGGTGATGAGTTGGTCGTCGAAAATCATTTCGCGGCTGTATCAAGCAAGCCGGAACGGGCCGTCGAGTTCGGCGTGCCGCGCGAGCTTGTGTTTCCGATCTGGGACTGGGTTGGTGGACGCTACTCGCTGTGGTCGGCCGTCGGATTGGCGCTGATGATCGCGATCGGGCCGCACGCCTTTGAAGAAATGCTGCGTGGCGCTGAGCGCATGGATGAGCATTTCCGGACGACGCCGTTCGAGAAGAATCTGCCGGTCGTGATGGCGCTGCTCGGGATCTGGAACACGAACTTCCTCGGAGCCTCCTCGATTTCGGTGCTGCCCTACAACGAGTCACTCAAGTACTTCCCTTCGTTCCTGCAACAACTCGAGATGGAAAGCAATGGGAAGACGGTGACGGCCGACGGCAAGCCTCTTGATTACGCGACTTGTCCGATCGTCTGGGGTGAGTTGGGTAACAATGGTCAGCACGCGTTCTTCCAGCTGTTGCATCAGGGTGGGCGCTTGATTCCATGCGATTTCATCGCTTCGGCTCGTTCCGATTACCCGCTGCCCGGTCATCAGGAGGCGCTGCTTGCCAATTGTTTCGCGCAGAGTGCCGCTTTGGCGTTCGGTCGTGATGAGGATGAAGTGCGTGCGAGCATGGAGAAAGAGTCTGTGAGTCCGCAGCAGATCGCCGACTTGTTGCCGCATCGCGTTTTCGCGGGGAATCAACCCTCATCGACGCTCTTGCTCAGCAGTCTGAATCCGGCAACGCTGGGCGCCCTCGTCACGCTTTATGAGCACAAGGTGTTCGTACAGGGAGCGATCTGGGGTATCAATTCGTTTGATCAATGGGGGGTCGAACTCGGCAAGGCCGTTGCCAGCCGAATCCTGCCCGCGATTCATGACCAGTCGTTGGCGAATACGCTCGACGCATCGACCCAAGGGCTGATATCGTTCTCTTGCAAGCACCTGTGATTGTGCAAGCGACGACCAGCACGCTAGGTTTCGAGTAATTTTCTGGATGGCATGCCTGATGAAAACCGATACGAAGATCGTCACCGTCCCCACAACGCCGATTGCCGGACAAAAACCCGGGACGTCCGGCTTGCGCAAGAAGGTCAAGGTGTTTGCTCAGCCGGGCTACCTTGAGAATTTCGTTCAGTCCATATTCGACAATCTGGACGGAAAAGATGGGCAGACCCTGGTCCTCGGTGGCGACGGACGGTTTTTCAATGATGTGGCCATCCAGACAATCTTGCGCATGGCTTCGGCGGCGGGCTTCGGTCGGGTACTTGTCGGTCGGGACGGCATCCTTTCCACGCCGGCGGCCAGCGCGGTGATACGCAAACGCCAGGCGTTCGGCGGCATCATTCTTTCCGCCAGCCACAACCCAGGAGGGCCGGACGATGACTTCGGCATCAAGTACAACATGGGGAATGGGGGGCCGGCGAATGAGACATTCACGGACGCCGTGTATCGCCGGACTCAGGAAATCAGTAGTTATCGTATAGCGGACTCAGTGGCGATCGATCTGGGATGTTTGGGCGATACGCACATCGGCGATATGGTTGTTTCGGTCATCGATCCCGTCGCCGATTACGCAGAGTTGCTTGAATCGTTGTTTGATTTCGAGCGGATTGCTGCCTTGTTGGCCCGTCCGGAGTTTCGCATGCGCTTTGATGCCATGCATGCGGTGAATGGTCCCTA
>JAGNOM010000222.1 GCA_017990155.1 Propionivibrio sp.
ACCGATCAGGCCAATGATCTCGCCGGGCTGGACGTCGACGTTGAGCGCAGTCACCGCCGCGAGGCCGCCGAATTGCTTGTTGACGTCGGTCGTTTTCAGAATCGAGGTCATTACTTGCCTCCCTTGCTGAAAACCGAGGAACGCTTGGGCAACAGGCCAATCCGGGCCAGCGAATTCCAGCTGAACTCCGATTTGCCCATCAGCCCCTGCTGCCGGTAGATGACGACGACCATCAACAGCGCCGAGAAGAACACCATGCGCAGGCCGGGGGTTCCGTGAGTGACCATGAAGCCGAGATTGAGCGGCCCGTCAAGGAAGCGCAGCGCTTCCATCGCAACGGTGACGACGATGGCGGCGACGACCGAGCCGGTGATCGAGCCGACCCCACCGAGCACGACGATGAGCAGGATGTCGAAGGTCTTGAGGAAGATGAACTGCTTCGGATCGATCGTCGTCAGGTAGTGCGCGAGCAACCCACCGGCGATGCCGGCGAGGAAGCTGGAGATCGTAAACGACAGCACCTTCATGCCGAAGACGTTAACGCCCATCGACTCGGCGGCGATCTCGTTGTCGCGGATTGCCTTGAACGCGCGACCGTAGCTCGACTTGATCAGCATCACGAGGAACAGCGTGACGACAATCGCCGAACCCCATGCCCACCACATCGTCGTAAACCGCGGCAGCCCTTTGATGCCGAGCGAACCATTGGTCACCGTCTGCATATTGGTCAGAACGACGCGGATGATCTCCGAAAAACCGAGCGTGGCAATGGCCAGGTAATCGTCACGCAGGCGCAGTGCAACCACACCCAGCAACCAGCCGATGAAGCCGGCAAGGACGCCACCGAGCAGCAAGGCCGGCACGAACGGGATGTGCACCTGCGCGAGCCAGGGAACGATCGGCTGCAGGACGTAGTTGGCCTCCTTCTGCTCGGGCGACATGGTGAGGATGGCGCAGGTATAGGCGCCGACCGCCATGAACCCGGCGTGCCCCAGGCTGAACAGGCCGGTGAAGCCGTTGATCAGGTTGAGCGAGAGAGCAAGGATGATGTTGATCGCGCAAAGCTTGAAGATCTGCATCGTGAACACGTCGAACATCCCTTCGAAGACGAAGAGCAGGGCGAGTCCGACGATGGCCGCGCCGAGCGTCAGCAGCTTTCTCTGGCGCGTTGAGAAATGTATGTGTGGCGTATGCATTTGACTCGATTTCATTAGACCTTCTCCCCCTGGTTCTTGCCGAGCAGCCCGGTGGGCTTGACGAGGAGGACCACGATCAGCAGCACAAAGGCGAAGGCGTCCTTATAGCCCGTGAATTCAGGCAGGAAAGCGATGGTCATCAGTTCGATGATTCCAAGAAGGAGACCGCCGAGCACGGCGCCGGCGATACTGCCGATTCCGCCGATGACGGCCGCGATGAAGCACTTGAGGCCGGGCATGATGCCCATCAGCGGTTCGAGGCGCGGGTACTTCATCGCCCACATGATGCCGCCGACGGCCGCCAGCGCGCTGCCGATGGCAAAGGTGATCGAGACGATCTTGTTCACGTCGATGGCCATCAGGCGCGCGGCGTCGATGTCGGTCGACACGGCGCGCATGGCCATGCCGGTCTTGGTCCGATGCACGATCCAGAGCAGTACGGCCAGGATCAGCGCGGTAACGAGCGGGATAACGAGGCTGACCATTGACACCCGGACGCCGCCGAACATGAGGTTCTGCGAGAAGAACGCCGGCACCGGGAAGGCCTTGGGGCGTGCGTCGAAGAGCACGATCGCCACGTTCTCGATCAGGAACGAGGCGCCGATCGCGCTAATCATGATCGAGATGCGCGGCGAGTCGCGCAGCGGGCGGTAGGCCGCGCGTTCGAGCCCGACGCCAAAGACCGTAGTCAACGCGATGGCAACGACGACGGCCAGCCACCAAGGCATGAAGAAGGTACTGACGCCGTAGAAGGCGAGATAGCCGCCGATCATGAACACGTCGCCGTGGGCGAAGTTGATCAGCCGGAGAATGCCGTAAACCATGGTGTAGCCAATGGCGATCAGCGCGTAGAGACTGCCGAGCGAGAGCGCATTGACGAGTTGCTGCAGAAAAGTTTGAAAATCCATGAGGTTCTTTCGGAAGCTTGGGCACCGTTTCACGCTCTTGTTTTCCGGCGTTGAAAACCGTGCGGATGCTTCAAGAAAAATCCGAATGCGCCGGCAGACTCGGCCGCACATTCGGATTTTTGATGCCTGCGCGGCGAACTGCCCGCGCGATCGCTCGATTAGGGCTTGACGGTCGTCAGGAAGACGAACTTGCCGTCTTTCACCGTCTTGAACACGGCGGCCTTGTCGGCGTTGCGTTCGGCATTGATGGTGATGGAACCGGCGGAACCTTCGAAGTCCTTGGTCTGCGCCAGAGCTTCGCGGATTTTCTCCGGCTCGGCAGAATTGGCGCGCTTGATCGCATCAAGCACGACGAGATAGGCGTCGTAACCCAGCGCAGCAACGGCCGGCGGCTCCTTCTTGTACTCGTCGCGGAAGGACTTCAGGAACGCTTCGGAGGTCTTGTTGATCGGCACGTCGTTGGCAAAGAAGGTCGAGAAAGTCGCACCTTCGACCGCAGCACCGCCGACTTCGAGGAAGGCGTTGTAGTCCCACGTATCGCCGCCGATGAACTTGGCGGTGATACCGAGATCGCGTGCCTGTTTGATGATTAGCGCCGATTCGGTGTAGTTGCCCGGCGCAAAGATGGCGTCCGGTTCAAACTGCTTGATGTTGGTCAACTGGGCCGAGAAGTCCTGGTCACCGGTGTTGTAGTCAGAGGTCGCAACAATCGACGCCGGATCACCGGAAAGCTTGACGAACTCGTCCACGAAGAACTTCGCGAGGCCGACCGAGTAATCGTTCGACACTTCACGGATGACCGCGACCTTCTTCGCTTTCAGCTCATTGAAGGCGTAGGCGGCACCAACGGTACCCTGGAACGGGTCGAGAAAGCAGACGCGGAAGTAGTATTCGTTACCCTTGGTCACGGCCGGATTGGTCGCGGAAACGGCAACGGCCGGAATCTTCGCTTCGGCAAAGATCGGCCCGCCAGCCATCGACAGCGAACTGCCCCACGAGCCGAGCACAGCGTTGACCTTCTCCTTCTGCGCGAGAACCATGGCGGCGTTGGCGGCTTCGACCTTGTCCGACTTGTTGTCGACAACGACCAGTTCAACCTTCTTGCCCAGAACTTCCGGGAACAGCTTGTTGGCCAGCTTGATGCCGTCGTACTCGTCGGCACCACCCGCGCCGTTGGCGCCGGTCAGCGGCTCGAACACGCCGATCTTGATGACGTCGTCGCTGCTACTGCTTGAGCCGGAACATCCGACGATGGAAACGCTGGCGGCCAACGCAGCCGCGAGCGTCAGTAAAGAAAATGTCTTTTTCATGGAAGCTCCCTGGGTGATTTTCAACGATCGAATCCGAGTAACCGGCGGATGCTACAGAGCGCATTTTTCGCCGTCAAGACAAAGATTTAGTTCCCGCAATGACGCGCACAAGCGACTCCGGCGTTTCTTGGTTCCGCTCTACTCGGTAGTCATGAAAACAGGTCATACCCCCGCAAGGAAGCGCTGGCAGATGCGAAGAACAAGGGGGATTGAATTCGTCGAGCTGAACTTTGCCGACAACGGAATGGTTGTCGTGTTACGGCCCACAAGAGACTGATGACAATGGCTAGTTCGATGGCGGCTTTGTAATCATCAAACCGCCTGTCGAAACCAGCGTTTCATGACACGAACTCCGTCGAAGAGCAGTCTCGTAAATGCCACACAGGGATAGCGTTTAACCGCCCCTGACAGTAGCTACGCTGCGCACCGGCGTAGTTGTCGGAGGAAAAAACAGTATAAATCGGCACTTCGTCTATTTTTCATTCAATAATTTTGAATGCTGTCGTTAAACCACGAGACGCATCCGTAAAGTGTTCGAGGCCACAATGGACCCATCAACAAGGAGATCCATTCATGCTTACCCTTCGCAAATCACAAGACCGCGGCTATGCCGACCACGGTTGGCTCAAGAGTTATCACTCGTTCTCATTCGCCGGCTATTACGATCCGGCGTACATGGGCTGGGGAAATCTGCGCGTGATCAACGAAGACCGTATCGAGGCGGGCACGGGCTTCGGAAAGCACGGTCACCGCAACATGGAAATCATTAGCTACGTGCTATCGGGTGAACTGGCCCATCAGGACAGCATGGGCAACGTCAAGGGCATTCCCCCGGGTGACGTGCAGCGCATGAGTGCAGGCACGGGCGTGACCCATACCGAATTCAATCACGCCAAGGGCCAAACCACCCATTTCCTGCAGATCTGGATCGAACCGGACGTGACCGGCATCACGCCGAGCTACGAGCAAAAAACGATTCCCGCCAGCCAGAAGCGTGGCGCCCTGCGCCTCGTAGCATCGCCGGACGGCGTGCAGGATTCGGTCGTCATCCACGCCGATGCTGCGCTCTACTCGGGCCTGTTCGATGGCGACGAGCACGCCGAACTGGCGCTCAACCCCGCTCGAAAAGCCTACGTGCATCTGGTGCGTGGTGTTCTTGAAGTCAATGGAAAACGCCTCAGCACGGGTGATGCCCTGATGCTGGAGGGCGAAGACAGAATCACCCTGGCGCGGGGCAGCGACGCCGAGGTGTTGGTATTTGATCTCGCGGCCTAACTTTTAATTTTTAACCTGACTTAATAGGAGTCTTTATGTTTAACGCACTGCAAAATCCTCTGGCCCTCGTAGGCCGTCTTCTTCTTGCCCTCCTGTTTCTGCCTGCCGGTATTGGAAAAATCACCGGCTTTGCCGGTACGGTCGGCTACATCGGATCCGTCGGACTTCCGCTGCCTGCACTGGGTGCGGTCATCGCCATCGTCGTTGAAATCGTTGGTGGCGTGGCACTGATCGCCGGCTTTGGCACCCGAATCGCGGCTCTGATCCTCGCGCTGTTTACCCTGGCGGCTTCGTTCTTCTTTCACGCCTATTGGGCTGTGCCGGCAGACCAGCAATTCGTTACCCAGTTGCTGTTCATGAAGAACATCGCGGTGGTTGGTGGTCTGCTGACGCTTTCGGCCTGGGGTGCCGGCGCCTGGAGTATGGACGCTCGCCGCAAAGGCTGAATCATGTTGTTTCGCAGAGGATTCGAATCGGTTTAAAGTAATCGACTGTCGCCACGCTGTTTGCATACGCGTGGTTCAAGGAGAAGCAATTGCCAACAGTACGCGTTTCTTGTGGGCTCCTTTAGCGGCTTCACGGCGCAGTCGCCGTCCGATTCGAATCCGGATGGAAAACTCACGAGCTGATCGACATGCATACGAACAGGCCCATGTTCCCCTACAAACGGACAATTACCGCAGCCATTCTGGAA
>JAGNOM010000223.1 GCA_017990155.1 Propionivibrio sp.
CTGGCGTCGCCGTGGATGCATGAAAAAAAACGCAATCCCTACCGAGATCAGGTTTGCGCTCAAGCGCTGTTGCCAGCGTCACATGCCGAAGGTGATCGTAAAACTTGATCCGTGTGGGATCGGTGGTACAAAAATCAGTTACGGGTCAGCGTTCCGTCCCAGGTCGAAACAGCCTTCTTCGAATCTTCTTCCGTGAACCACACCGAGGTGACGGCCTTGGTTTCGGTGAAGAAGGCCACGCCGTCCTTGCCCATGGCGTGCAGGTCGCCGAAGAAGGAATCCTTGTGGCCCGTGAAGGGGAAGATCGAGAACGGAACCGGGATGCCGACGTTGATGCCGACCATGCCGCCGTGCGTGCGCTTGGCGAACTCGCGGGCATGACGACCGGAGCTCGTGTAGATGCATGAACCGTTGGCGAAACGATTGGCGTTCATGATCGCTAGGCCTTCTTCGAAATCCTTGACGCGCTTGATGCAGGTCACCGGCCCGAAGATTTCGTCGTTGCCGACGCTGTGTTCCGGGAGGACGTTGTCGAAAATCGTCGGGCCAACAAAGTAGCCGTCTTCAAAACCAGGCACTTTCGCGCCGCGACCGTCGAGGACCAGGCGTGCCCCCTCGTCGACACCGCGCTGGATCCAGTTCTCGACCGACTGCTTCTGCGCCGCCGAAACCAGCGGGCCGAGTTGCGATGACGGATCGTAGGCCGGACCGAGCTTCAGTTCCATCGCCTTCTTCTTGAACAAGGCGATGAATTCGTCGGCAATCGATTCCTGCACGCAGACCACCGGCAAGGCCATGCAACGCTGGCCGGCACAGCCGTAGGTCGAGTTGATGATGCCGGCGACCGAGCGCTCGAGCACGCAGTCTTCCATCACCAGGGCATGGTTCTTGGCTTCGCACAGCGCCTGAACGCGCTTGCCGGCACCGGCGGCGGTCGAGTAGATGTGCAGGCCGACCGACGTCGAACCGACGAAGGTGACGCCCTTGACGGCCGGATTGGTCAGCAGCGAATCGGCTTCGACGCGCGAACAGGTCACGAGGTTGACCACGCCCTTCGGCAGGCCGGCTTCGATCAGCAGTTCGAGCATACGGCTGGAGGTTTGCGGAACCATCGATGCGGCCTTCAGCACGAAGGTGTTACCGGTGGTGATGCAGAACGGCAGCATCCAGCCCATCGGGATCATCGCCGGGAAGTTGTACGGGGCGATGCCGACAAACACGCCGAGCGGCTCGCGGAACGAGACGGTGTCGTAGCCGGCAGCGACGTTCATGCACGTATCGCCCTGCATCAGATAGTGCGACGAGCAGGCGCATTCAACGACTTCGATCGCCTTCAGCACGTCGCCCTTGGCTTCGGCGAGCACTTTGCCCATTTCGGTGGCGAGTAGCGTCGCGAGTTCGTCGAGGTTCTTGTCGAGCAAGGCCTTGAAACGGAACATCAGCTGAATACGCTGCGGGATCGGCGTATCGGCCCAGGCCGGGAAAGCCGCCGCCGCTGCCTTGACGGCCGCATCGACTTCGCTCTGCGTGCAGCACGGCGCCTCGGCGATCTGCACGCCCAGGCTGGGGTTCATCACCGGCATGTACTTCGACGTCGCCGATTCGAGCCACTCGTTGTTGATGCAGTACTTCAAACGCTTGATGAAGGCCATTTTTACGACTCCTTGGATGACGTTAAAAATCTCTGGTTACGAGCGAGCACTTCGCCTCGTTGCTGCTTCCGCTTGTTCTGTTTCCGTGTCACTTCATGGTCGGCATGACGAAATCGGCGCCACTGCGCATGCCGGTCGGCCAGCGCGTGGTGATCGTCTTCAGCTTGGTATAGAAGCGCACGCCTTCCGGACCATGCATGTGGTGGTCGCCGAAGAGCGAGGCTTTCCAGCCGCCAAAACTGTGGAAGGCCATCGGCACCGGGATCGGCACGTTGACGCCGACCATGCCGACCTGAACGCGATGGCTGAAGTCGCGCGCTGCGTCGCCGTCGCGGGTGAAGATCGCCGTGCCGTTGCCGTATTCGTGTTCATTGATCAGATTGACCGCCGACGCGTAATCGGCAGCGCGCACGATCGAGAGCACCGGCCCGAAGATCTCCTCGCGGTAGATCTTCATTTCCGGTGTCACGTGATCGAACAGCGTTGGGCCAACCCAGTTGCCGCGCGGATAGCCGTGGATCTTGCATTCGCGGCCATCGGTGAGCAGCGTTGCGCCTTCCGCTGCGCCGCTGTCGATGTAGCTGACCACCTTGTCGCGGTGCTGCGCCGTAATCAGCGGCCCCATCTCGGAATTGCGGTCGGAACCCGGCCCGGTTCTCAGGGCGGCGATGCGCGGCAGGAGCTTCTCGACAAGCACGTCAGCCGTGGCATCGCCGACCGCGACGACGACCGAGATCGCCATGCAGCGCTCGCCGGCCGCGCCGTAGGCCGCGCCCATCAGTGCGTCGGCCGTCAGATCGAGGTCGGCATCGGGCATCACCACCATGTGGTTCTTGGCGCCACCGAGCGCCTGCGCGCGCTTGCCGAAGGCACAGGCGCGCTCGTAGATGTAGCGGGCGATCGGCGTCGAACCGACGAAGCTCACGGCCTTGACGTCCGGATGCTCGAGCAGGGTGTCGACCGATTCCTTGTCGCCGTTGATTACATTGAACACGCCATCGGGCAAGCCGGCTTCCTTGAGCAGGCGCGCGACGATCAGCGAAGCCGATGGATCGCGTTCCGAAGGTTTCAAAATAAACGTGTTGCCACAGGCCAAAGCGACCGGGAACATCCACATCGGCACCATGATCGGGAAATTGAACGGCGTGATGCCGGCAACGACGCCGAGCGGCTGGCGCAGGCTGTGCGAGTCGACGCTGGTACCCACGTTCTCGGTCACTTCGCCCTTCAGGAGGTGCGGGATGCCGACGGCGAACTCGACGACTTCCAGGCCACGCTGCACCTCGCCGAGTGCGTCGGCGTGCACCTTGCCGTGTTCGGAGGTGATTGTCGCCGCCAGTTCCTCCGCGTGCTCTTCGAGCAACGCGCGGAAGCGGTTAAGAATGCGCGAACGACGCAGCGGCGGCGTCGCCGCCCAACCCGGGAACGCCCGCTGAGCGGCCGCCACAGCCGCGTCGACGTCTTCGCGCGAGGCCAGCCGAACGCGGCCGATCATCTCGCCGCGCGCCGGATCGTTGATGTCCTGGCTGCGCCCCGGTGCGCCGGGGGTGAGCTTGCCGTCGATGTATTGCAGCACTTCGTACATTCGTAACTCCTTTTCGATTCGGCAGCGCCGTGATACTCGTGGCGACTACCGGAATTCGGGCAACACAGTCCCACGCCGCGGCAAAAGCCGTGACATCCTTCCCTTTGTTCTTCCCTGAATCGCCTTCGTGCGAAGGCTAGTTCGACTTTGTTGCTAGGCCGGCTTCAGCATCCACTCATGCACCGGATCGTTCTTGAATACCCAGTTGCGCTTCTCGCCGGCCATCACGTTGAGGTAGTACGACGTGTAGGCATGCGGCACGGTCACCGGGTGGTAGCCGCGCGGCACCATCACCACGTCGTGGTCTTCGGCGGCCATCGCCTCGTCGAGGCTGCGGTCGTCCGTGTATACACGCTGGAAGACATAGCCCTGCGGTGGATTGAGGCGGTGGTAGTAGGTCTCTTCCAGCGAGCTTTCGACCGGCATGTTGTCCTGATCGTGCTTGTGCGGCGGGTAGCTCGACGAGTGGCTCGCCGGGGTGATCACTTCGACGACGAGCAGGCTGTCGGCCGGCTCGTCGGACGGCAGGATGTCGGTGACGAAGCGCTGGTTGGTGCCTTCGCCGCGCACCGAACGACGCATCGACGCCGCTGGGATTACACGCGCCGGATGCGTGCCGAAGCCCGGTGCGTGGGTGATCGCGATTTCGCAGGCAGTCACCGCGGTCGCGCTGACGCGGCAGTTGTTGGGAACGTAGGCCGCATCGGGGGCCTTGTCCTCGAAGACGCTTTCGCGCGATCCAAGCACACCGCAGTCGATGTTGCCCGCCTGCACCTTGGCCTTGCCGGCGAGCACCACCAGACAGGCCTCGCGCGCCGGATCTTCGAAGGACACCGATTCACCGGGCTGCAGACGATAGGCGGCAAAGCCGACGTAACCCCAACCGGCCGAAGCCGGCGTGACGTTCGCGATCTCCTTGTCCGGCTTCGCTTTTACCAATAACTTGCTCACGCTCGTTCCCCTTGCTTGGCTCGTTAGCCGTTGATCTTCTCAACCAGGTTGGCCAGGCAGTCGTAGCCCTTCTTCGCGTATTCGTAGCTCGGCGCGACGGCGGGATCCTGCTCGGCTTCGACAACCAGCCAGCCCTTGTAGTTGTGCTCGGCGAGCAGGGCGAGGATCGGTTCGAATTCGATCATGCCGTCGCCCGGCACGGTGAACACGCCGTCGAGCACCGAGTTGAGGAAGCTCTGGTCGTTGTTGCGCGCCTTCTTCATCACGGCTTCGCGCACGTCCTTGCAATGCACGTGCACGACGCGGCCGATGTGCTTCTTGAGCTCGGCGAGTGCGTTACCGCCGCCGAAGGTAATGTGGCCGGTATCGAAGAGCAGGCCGACGTTATCGGTCGTCAGCTTCATCAGCGTGTCGAGATCCTGCGTGCTTTCGCAGTACGCGCCCATGTGGTGGTGGTAGGCGAGCGTAATGCCGTTCGACTTGAGGTAGGCGCCGAAGGCGTCGAGCTTCCTGGCGTACTCTTCCCATTGCGCCATCGTCGTAAAGCGCGGACGGCGCGATAGCGGCACCTGTTGTTGCCCCTGCACCGACCCGGCGACTTCGCCATAGACCATCACCTTGCAGCCGTTGAAGACGAGTTTCTTCATGTGCTCCTGCACGCCTTCGATCTCCGCTTCCAGCGTACCTTCGGCGAGGTTGCCCGAGTACCAGCCGGAGACAACGACAGCGCCGTAACCGGCCAGCTTGGCCTTCAGTTCGGCCGGATCCTTCGGAAACTTGTTGCCGAGCTCGAAGCCGACGTAACCGATCTCGGTGCCTTCGGAAAGGCAGGTTTCCAGCGGCGTATCGCCCCCCAGTTGCGGCAGGTCGTCATTCGTCCAGGAGATCGGGTTGATGCCGATGCGCACTTCGAGTTTTCCCATGTCAGTCTCTTTTCCAGTTATTAGTTGAGTTGCTTGATCCGTGATTGCCGTTGCTAGACGCGCTGTTTCTTCTTCTCCTGCACCAGTCGGTCATGCGCTTCGACCACTTGCGAGCGCGTAGAGACTTCCGGCACGCCGACTTCCCACCAGCTGCCGCCTTCCGGCGTGCATTGCGGACCGTCGATGACGATGCTGATCAGGTAGGACTTGTCGGAGGCGCGGGCGCGCACCATCGCCGCCTTCAGCTCGTCGATGGTCTTCAC
>JAGNOM010000026.1 GCA_017990155.1 Propionivibrio sp.
CACCACCAAACTTCTTCGACAGGATCGTCGTGATCGCCGCCGTCAGCGTCGTCTTGCCATGATCAACGTGACCAATCGTGCCAACGTTTACGTGCGGCTTCGTACGCTCAAATTTTGTCTTGGCCATATACAGTATCCTTTACCCAAAAACGTTATTTCTTGTTGATCACAGCTTCGGCGACATTCTTAGGCGCCTCGACGTAGTGCTTGAACTCCATTGAATAGGTCGCGCGCCCCTGCGAGAGAGACCGGACAGTCGTTGAGTACCCGAACATCTCAGCTAAGGGCACTTCCGCCTTAATTGCCTTGATGCCACCAGGAATATCGTCCATCCCTTGAACAACCCCACGACGCCCGGAAAGATCACCCATGATATTGCCCATGTATTCTTCTGGAGTTTCGACCTCGACTGCCATCATCGGCTCTAGCAGGGTAGGCTGGGCTTTACGCATCCCCTCCTTGAAAGCCATCGACGCCGCCATGCGGAACGCGTTTTCATTCGAGTCCACGTCGTGATACGAACCATCGAACAGGGTAAATTTCATATCCACCGTCGGGAATCCAGCGAGAACGCCGCTCTTGACCGCGTCTTGCAACCCCTTATCGACGGCGGGGATGTACTCTCTCGGAACCGTACCGCCCTTGATTGCATCGACGAACTCGTAACCCTTGCCAGCCTCATTTGGCTCAATCTTGAGCCAAACATGACCAAACTGTCCGCGACCGCCGGACTGCTTGACGAATTTGCCCTCCTGCTCAACCGCCTTTTTGATGCACTCACGGTAAGCCACTTGTGGGGCGCCAATATTCGCATCGACGCCAAATTCGCGCTTCATCCGATCAACGATGATTTCGAGGTGCAATTCACCCATCCCTGAAATAATCGTTTGTCCGGACTCCTCGTCGCTACGAACGCGGAACGACGGATCTTCCTGCGCCAAGCGCCCTAGCGCAATACCCATCTTTTCCTGATCAGCCTTGGTCTTGGGCTCAACAGCGATGTGGATCACCGGCTCGGGAAACTCCATCCGCTCCAGAGTTATGACTGCAGCTGGGTCGCAAAGCGTCTCGCCTGTCGTCACCTCTTTCAGACCCACACACGCGGCGATGTCACCCGCTAAAACTTCCTTAATTTCTTCACGGTTATTGGCATGCATCTGCAAGACGCGACCAATGCGCTCTTTTCGCCCCTTAATCGGGTTGTATATCGTATCCCCGGATTTCAGAACGCCCGAATAAACGCGTATGAAAGTCAATTGACCAACATACGGGTCAGTCATCAGCTTGAAAGCCAATGCAGAGAACTTTGCGCTATCCGACGCTTCACGAGTATCAGGCTCACCGTTCTCCTTTTCGCCACCAACAGGTGGAATATCCACCGGCGACGGAAGCAGATCGATGACAGCGTCGAGCATCCGCTGCACCCCCTTATTCTTGAAGGCGGTTCCGCAGAGCATTGGCTGGATTTCGCACGCAATCGTCCGATCCCGCAACCCCTTGAGAACTTGCTCTTCAGTCAAGTCCCCCGCCTCGAGATACCGATCCATCAGATCCTCAGACGACTCAGCCGCGACTTCGACCATCTTGCTGCGCCACTCGCCAGCCAACTCCTGCAACTCGGCAGGGATCTCGCGGTAGTCGAATTTCATCCCCTGGGACGCCTCGTCCCAGAAAATCGCCTTCATCTTGACAAGGTCAACAACCCCCTGAAAGTAGTCCTCTTTGCCAATCGGAATTACGATCGGCACCGGATTCCCCTTCAGGCGCGTCCGCATTTGCTCGACGACCTTGAAGAAGTCAGCCCCCTGGCGGTCCATCTTGTTCACAAACGCCAGGCGCGGGACCTTGTATTTGTTAGCTTGACGCCAAACCGTCTCGGACTGCGGCTGCACGCCACCGACGGCGCAGTAAACCATGCAGGCACCATCCAACACTCGCATCGAGCGCTCGACTTCGATGGTGAAGTCCACGTGCCCCGGAGTATCAATGATGTTGATACGATGCTCGGGACGCTCGGCATCCATACCCTTCCAGAAACACGTCGTCGCAGCCGAAGTGATCGTAATCCCCCGCTCCTGCTCTTGCTCCATCCAGTCCATGGTTGCAGCGCCATCGTGAACTTCACCAATCTTGTGACTGACACCGGTGTAATACAGGATGCGCTCGGTCACCGTCGTCTTGCCGGCGTCAATATGCGCGCTGATACCGATATTGCGGTAGCGGTCGATAGGAGTTTTACGTGCCACTATAATAGCCTTCAAAAATAAAGAACGATCGTCTGCGATGACGCAAGAACGATAGAAACAAATCAGAATCTAAAGTGAGCAAACGCCTTGTTGGCGTCCGCCATGCGGTGAACCTCATCGCGTTTCTTAACCGCGCCGCCGCGATTCTCAGCAGCCTCAAGCATCTCTGCTGCCAAACGCTGCCCCATCGACTTCTCCGAACGCTTGCGCGCGGCCTCGCGCAACCAGCGCATAGCCAAGGCCATACGGCGACTTGGACGAACCTCAACCGGAACCTGATAGTTTGCACCACCAACACGGCGGCTCTTAACCTCAACAAGCGGCTTGACGTTGCTCATCGCAAGCCCGAACACCTCAATCGGATCTTTACCGCCTTTAGCAGCAATCAAATCAAACGCGCCGTACACGATGCGCTCGGCAACCGATTTTTTCCCGCTCATCATCAGGGTATTCACAAACTTCGAAACTTCGACATTCCCGAACTTTGGATCAGGCAAAATATCGCGTTTTGGGACTTCACGACGACGTGGCATATCAACCTCTCAATTATTAATTCAGCTGAAGGATGGCAGCGAAGCAAGGCCACCTTCTCGACCGCCCACCGGAGCGACCACTTACTCAAAGGAAAAACTAGGCAGCCTTCGGACGCTTAGTACCGTATTTTGACCGACTCTGCTTGCGATCCTTGACGCCCTGGGTATCCAAAGAACCACGCACTGTATGGTAACGAACACCAGGCAAATCCTTGACACGACCACCGCGGATCAGAACCACCGAGTGCTCTTGAAGGTTATGCCCCTCTCCGCCGATATACGAAATGACCTCAAACCCGTTGGTCAACCGCACTTTGCTCACTTTACGCAAAGCGGAGTTCGGCTTTTTCGGCGTCGTGGTATAGACACGCGTACAAACACCGCGTTTTTGAGGACAGTTCTCAAGAGCGGGCACTTTGCTCTTGGCTTTTACAGCCTCTCTTGGTTTGCGCACTAGCTGGTTTATGGTTGGCATATTTCTATCCCTAAATCCTTACAGCCACAAACCTGAGCAGCTTGTGACCCACTGAGAACCAAGGCAATCAGAAGATCGCCTTGGCGACATTTTTATAACAGATACGGGCAATGATTAGCCCGAACCGACAAAGACCGGCGATTCTATGACCAAACTGCTATCAAGTCAACCAACCGGGGACTCTTGCGCGCTTCCGACTGCAGTCGCTGCATTGGACTCGATTTCTTGCGCAGCCATATCCGACCCCGCTGCGTTGCTCTTTCGCATTCGGTGGAATGCCAACCCAGTCCCGGCGGGGATCAGGCGCCCAACGATGACGTTTTCCTTGAGGCCGCGAAGTTCATCCCGCTTGCCCATAATAGCGGCCTCGGTAAGCACACGGGTCGTTTCCTGGAAGGACGCCGCAGAGATAAACGAATCGGTCGATAACGACGCTTTGGTAATGCCGAGCAGTACAGGCTCATACGACGCCGTCAGTTTACCAACAGCGTGCATTCGATCGTTTTCATCGAGAAGGTGGGCACGCTCGACCTGTTCGCCACGGATAAACTTGGTATCGCCCGGGTCAACAACCAGCGCCCGACGGAGCATCTGCCGAACGATCACCTCAATGTGCTTGTCGTTGATCTTTACGCCCTGCAAGCGATACACATCCTGCACTTCGTCCGTGATATAGATTGCCAATGCCTCAACACCCTGAAGTCGCAGTATGTCATGCGGATCCGGCGCACCATCGACGATCAACTCACCTTTATTGACCACCTGGCCGTCATGCACTAGTACATGTTTGTCTTTGGGAATGAGATACTCGTGCGTTGCGCCGTCCAAGTCAGTAATCACCAAGCGCTGCTTGCCCTTGGTATCTTTCCCGAACGACATGGTCCCGGTGAATTCCGCGAGCATACCCGCGTCTTTCGGCGTTCTGGCTTCGAACAATTCAGCGACCCGAGGCAAGCCCCCGGTGATATCGCGAGTTTTCGCCGATTCCTGCGGGAGGCGGGCAAGCACGTCACCCACGGAGATCTGCTGCCCGTCGAGCACAGTAATAATTGCGCCGACCTGGAAGGTAATCGTCACGGCATGATCGCTACCGTGCATGCGGACCTCTTCTCCGTCCGCATCAAACAGCTTGACCTGTGGGCGCAATCCCTTGGTTTGCCCCTTACCTCCACGCTTAGGATCAATTACGACGAGTGTGGAAAGACCAGTAACTTCGTCGATCTGCTTGGCGACCGTCACACCCTCTTCGACATTTTCAAACTTTACCAGGCCAGAATACTCGGCAATGATCGGGCGTGTGTGCGGATCCCAAACCGCGAGCTTCGTCCCGGCCTTGACCTGCTGTCCATCCGCAACCTGCAAGGTGGAACCGTAGGGAACCTTATGCTTTTCGCGCTCACGGCCGTTCTCGTCGGTAATCAGTACTTCGCCCGATCGCGTAATGACAATCTTCTCGCCCTTCGCGCTTGTCACATAGCGCATCGTCGAGGTGAAGCGAACAACGCCAGCACTCTTGGTTTCAACCTGGCTCGCGACAGCCGCTCTGGACGCTGCACCGCCGACGTGGAACGTCCGCATCGTAAGCTGCGTGCCCGGTTCGCCGATCGACTGCGCCGCGATAACGCCAACCGCTTCTCCGACGTTAACCAGGGTGCCGCGCCCCAAATCACGCCCATAGCACTTGGCACAAAGGCCGTATCGGGTATCACAGGTTAGCGGGGTACGAACCTTCACCTCATCAACCCCAAGCTGATCTATGAGGTCACACAAGTCCTCGCTGATCAGGGTACCTGCTTCGATGATGGTTTCGTCCGTCTCGGGGTTGACAACATCGACAATGGTCACTCGCCCAAGGATGCGCTCCCTCAGCGGCTCGATGACCTCGCCGCCTTCGATCAGCGCCTTCATGGTCACACCATTTTCTGTACCGCAGTCGTCTTGAATGACAACCAAGTCTTGAGTCACATCGACCAATCGACGCGTGAGGTAACCAGAATTCGCGGTTTTAAGCGCTGTATCCGCCAACCCCTTTCGCGCACCGTGTGTCGAAATGAAGTACTGCAGAACGTTCAAACCTTCACGGAAATTGGTTGTGATCGGCGTCTCGATAATCGAGCCATCGGGCTTGGCCATCAAGCCGCGCATCCCGGCCAGCTGCCTGATCTGGGCAGCGGAACCGCGAGCACCGGAGTCAGCCATCATGTAAATGGAATTGAAGGATTCTTGCTTGACTTTTTTTCCGTGGCGGTCCGTTGTTTCCTCGTGACCAAGTTGCTCCATCATGACCTTGGCGACCTGATCCCCGGTCCGACCCCAGATATCGACCACCTTGTTGTAGCGCTCACCGTTGGTCACCAGACCATTGGTGTACTGACTTTCGATCTCTTTAACTTCCTTTTCAGCCGAGGCAATGATCTCGCTCTTTTGCGTGGGAACAAGCATGTCGTCCGAGCAGATCGAAATCCCCGCACGAGTCGCAAGGCGGTAGCCGTTCTGCATGAGCTTGTCGGCAAAGATTACAGTCTCTTTCAACCCGCAACGACGGAACGCCGCGTTGATCAGCTTGGAGATTTCCTTTTTCTTTAGAGGCCGATCGAGAACGCTAAACGGGAGTCCCTTCGGCAGGATTTCGGAGAGAAGCGCCCGGCCAGCAGTCGTTTGGTAACGGGTTACCTTTTCCTGCCATGCGCCGTCCTGATCCTTGTCGAACTCTCTGATACGGACAGATATCTTCGCGTGAACTTCAAGTTCCCCAGCGTGCATCGCGCGAGTCACTTCGGCAAGGTCAGAAAAGACCATCCCCTCGCCTTTGGCATTGATTCGCTCGCGCGTCGCGTAGTAGAGACCAAGGACGATGTCCTGGGACGGAACGATGATCGGTTCGCCGTTTGCCGGTGAAAGAACATTATTCGACGCGAGCATCAGCGTCCGTGCTTCCATTTGCGCTTCGAGCGACAATGGGACGTGCACGGCCATCTGGTCACCGTCAAAGTCGGCGTTGAACGCCGCGCATACCAGCGGATGCAACTGGATCGCCTTGCCCTCGATCAACGTCGGTTCAAACGCCTGGATACCAAGTCGGTGCAGCGTCGGGGCGCGGTTGAGCATAATCGGATGCTCACGGATAACCTCTTCGAGGATATCCCACACGACCGGCTCCTGCATTTCAACCATCTTCTTGGCCTGCTTGATGGTCGTAGCCAAACCCATGATCTCGAGGCGGTTAAAAATGAATGGCTTGAACAGTTCAAGAGCCATGAGCTTCGGCAAACCGCACTGGTGCAATTTGAGCTGAGGTCCAACGACGATAACAGAGCGCCCGGAGTAGTCGACGCGCTTGCCGAGCAGGTTTTGACGGAAACGCCCCCCCTTGCCCTTAATCATGTCCGCGAGCGACTTGAGCGGACGCTTGTTCGCGCCGGTCATGGCCTTACCACGTCGTCCGTTGTCGAGCAGCGAGTCCACCGCTTCCTGCAGCATTCGCTTTTCGTTGCGCACGATAATTTCCGGCGCCTTCAATTCAAGCAATCGCTTCAGGCGATTATTGCGATTGATCACGCGGCGATACAGATCGTTTAGGTCGGACGTCGCGAATCGACCGCCATCCAGAGGAACGAGCGGCCGCAAATCCGGAGGAAGAACCGGTAGCACTTCCAGGACCATCCACTCGGGCTTGATACCCGACTTCTGAAAGCCTTCCAGAATCTTCAAGCGCTTGGAGAATTTCTTGCTCTTGGTCTCGGATGTGGTCGTCTCAAGTTCGGAACGCAAACGATCGACTTCACTCGGAAGATCAATAGAGCGCAGCAACTCGCGGATGCCTTCCGCGCCCATTGCGGCGTAGAAATCGTCGCCGTACTCTTCGACCTTCGCGAGACAATCGTCTTCTGTCAGCAACTGGCCACGGGTGAGCGGTGTCATCCCCGGATCGCAGACGACGAACGCCTCGAAGTACAAGACTCGTTCGATATCGCGCAAGGTCATGTCAAGAACCATGCCGAGGCGGCTCGGCAAGCTCTTCAGGAACCAGATGTGCGCGACGGGCGAAGCCAGTTCAATATGGGCCATCCGCTCGCGCCTGACCTTGGACAAGGTCACTTCAACACCGCATTTTTCGCAGATCACACCGCGGTGCTTCAATCGCTTGTACTTACCGCAAAGGCATTCGTAGTCCTTGATCGGTCCAAATATCTTGGCGCAGAACAACCCGTCACGCTCCGGCTTGAAGGTGCGGTAGTTAATCGTCTCCGGCTTTTTTACTTCACCATAAGACCAGGACCGGATCTTGTCCGGCGAGGCAAGGCCGATGGTAATCGCGTCAAACTGCTCTTCTTGCGTTACCTGCTTAAACAAATCAAGCAATGCTTTCATTTTTCACTCCATTCGGGGTGACAACCCAATTCTTTGAGCCGCAAAACCTGCGGCAGAAACTTCTGCATCTATTCGCGCGACGCGATTAGTACCGCTCGAGGTCAATATCGATCGCCAAAGAGCGAATTTCCTTCACGAGCACATTGAAGGACTCCGGCATACCCGCGTCGATCTTGTGTTCGCCTTTGACGATGCTTTCGTAGACCTTGGTCCGTCCATTTACGTCGTCCGACTTCACCGTCAGCATTTCCTGGAGGACGTACGCGGCGCCGTAAGCCTCTAGCGCCCAGACTTCCATTTCGCCGAAGCGCTGCCCACCGAACTGAGCCTTACCGCCGAGAGGCTGTTGCGTGACGAGAGAGTATGGGCCGGTCGACCGCGCGTGCATCTTGTCATCCACCAAGTGATGGAGCTTCAAAACGTGCATATAGCCAACAGTTACTTTGCGTTCAAACTGCTCGCCGGTCCGTCCGTCAAACAGTGTCATTTGACCCGATTCCGGCATATCGGCCAGTCGCAACATCTCCTTGATTTCTTCTTCCTTGGCACCATCAAAAACGGGCGTAGCAAACGGGACGCCGGCTTCGAGATTACCGGCCATTTCGATAATCTCGGAATCGTTCAACTGATCAAGGTCTTCGGGCTTGCCATTCGTGTTATAGACCCGCTCCAGGAAGCCGCGCACCTCCTTGGCAGTCGCCTGACGCCGAAGCATGTCGCCAATCTTGAATCCCAGGCCTTTCGCCGCCAACCCCAGATGAACTTCCAGGACCTGGCCAACGTTCATCCGTGACGGGACACCGAGCGGGTTGAGGACGATGTCGACGGGACGTCCGTCCTCCATATGCGGCATGTCCTCAACCGGGACAATGCGCGACACGACACCTTTGTTACCGTGACGGCCCGCCATTTTGTCACCCGACTGAAGGCGCCGTTTGACGGCAACGTACACCTTGACCATCTTTTGTACGCCCGGCGGCAGTTCGTCGCCTTGCGTAAGCTTCTTTCGCTTTTCTTCGAATGCGATGTCGAAGTCTTTGCGAGTCTGTTCGAGACCATCGCGCAATGATTCGAGTTGCTGAGCAACCTCCTCATCGGCCATGCGGATATCGAAACGGTGATGTGCATCGATACTCTCAAGGTACTCGGCCGTAACGGTGCTTCCTTTCGCCAAACGCTTCGGTCCTCCATTAGCGACCTTGCCGGTGAGCAATCGCTCGACACGAGCGAACGTGTCACGTTCGACGATACGGAGTTGGTCCGCGAGATCGAGCTTGTAGCCGCGAAGGTGATCATCGATGATCGATTGGGCGCGCTTATCGCGCTCTATTCCCTCACGCGTAAAGACTTGAACGTCGATGACGGTACCGGCTATTCCCGAAGGAACGCGAAGAGACGTGTCTTTCACATCAGAAGCCTTCTCTCCGAAAATTGCACGCAGCAATTTCTCCTCAGGCGTGAGCTGTGTCTCGCCCTTCGGCGTGACCTTACCGACCAGCACGTCACCAGCGTCAACCTCGGCACCGATATAGACGATACCCGACTCGTCAAGACGAGAGAGCTGAGACTCGCCAAGTGAAGCGATATCTCGGGTGATTTCTTCGGGACCAAGCTTCGTGTCACGAGCGACCACAGTCAGTTCCTCGATGTGAATCGAGGTGAAACGATCTTCTGCAACCACGCGCTCCGAAATCAGGATTGAATCTTCGAAGTTGTAGCCGTTCCATGGCATGAAAGCCATTAGCATGTTTTGCCCAAGGGCTAACTCGCCCTTGTCGGTCGACGCACCGTCGGCGACGACATCGCCCTTGGCGATCTGGTCGCCAACACGAACCAACGGTCGTTGATTGATGTTGGTGTTCTGATTTGAGCGCGTGTATTTGACCAGGTTGTAAATGTCAACGCCAACCTCGCCCGCAACCGCCTCATTGTCGTTTACGCGGACAACGATACGAGACGCGTCGACATAGTCGACTTTTCCGCCACGCAGGGCCTGAACGGCGGTACCCGAGTCCACCGCAACCGTTCTTTCGATACCGGTGCCAACCACCGGCTTCTCCGGACGCAAGCACGGAACGGCCTGTCGTTGCATGTTCGCCCCCATCAGCGCGCGATTTGCATCGTCGTGCTCAAGGAACGGAATCAACGAGGCCGCCACTGAGACGATCTGACCCGGAGCGACGTCCATGTATTGAACACGATCGGGCTCGGCGAGGATCGTTTCACCCTTTTCACGACACGTCACCAAATCGTCAACCAGCACCCCGTCGCTACCGAGCGCCGCGTTGGCCTGCGCAATGATGTAGCCACCTTCTTCAATCGCCGAAAGAAACTCGATCTGGTCGGTCACCTTCGAGTCGATCACCTTGCGATAAGGCGTCTCAAGAAAACCGTATTCGTTCGTTCGCGCGAAAAGCGCCAACGAGTTGATCAGACCGATGTTCGGACCTTCCGGAGTCTCGATCGGGCAAACACGGCCATAGTGAGTCGGATGCACGTCCCGAACCTCAAAACCGGCGCGCTCGCGAGTCAAGCCACCCGGGCCGAGCGCGGAGACTCGACGCTTGTGTGTAATCTCCGATAGCGGATTTGTCTGATCCATGAACTGCGAAAGCTGGCTAGATCCGAAAAACTCTCTGACCGCAGCGCTAATCGGCTTCGCGTTTATCAAATCGTGCGGCATGAGGTTGTCGGATTCGGCCTGTGACAAACGCTCCTTCACAGCGCGCTCGACACGAACCAGCCCGGCTCTGAACTGGTTCTCCGCCAGTTCGCCGACGGAACGCACACGACGATTGCCCAGATGGTCGATGTCATCAATATCACCACGACCATTACGCAGCTCGACGAGAATCTTGATGACCTCGACGATGTCGCGCGGGGAAAGCGTTAACTGGTCACGGACTTCGCCGCTTACGCCAAGACTCTTCAGCTCGGCAAAGAGCGCCTTCGCAGCCTCTTCCGACAGATTCTCCGCAACAGCCCGCATCCCGTAGGACAATTCGCCAAGTACCTGCTCGACCGACTCTGCGGTTCGCTCAGTCGCCAAAGTGATCGCTTTTACGACGCCGTCCCGTTTCGCCGGAACGTGCTTGACCATCACTTTGTACTCGACGACATCTTTCCGAGCAACACGTCGGTTGAACTTCATCCGGCCCACGGCCGACAGATCGTAACGCTCGTCCGAGTAAAACAGTCCGTTGAACAGTATCTCGACTGCCTCCTCCGTGGGAGGCTCTCCTGGCCGCATCATGCGATAAATCGCGACCCGCGCGGCTTGCTTCGACGCAGTTTCATCCGTGCGTAGCGTTTGGGAAATAAAACCGCCACGGTCCAGATCGTTGATATATAGCGTCGGAACGTTGACCACACCCGCTTCGATCAGCTTTACCAGCAGGCTTTCCGTGATTTCGTCATTCGCACTCGCAAGAATTTCGCCGGTAGCGGTATCGATAATATTCTGAGCGACAATCCGCCCAACCAGAAACTCTTCGGGAACCGCGATCTGGGTAATTCCGGCTGCATCAAGCTCGCGAATATGCTTCGCCGTAATTCTCTTGTCCTTCGGTACGATCACCTTTCCCGACCGGTCGCAGAAATCGAAACGAGCCACCTCTCCCCTCAGCCGCTCGGGAACGAGATGAAACTCAACGCCATGCTTGCCAAGTTCGAAGGTATCAAAGTCAAAAAAGCTACGGAGTATTTGCTCATGACTCAAGCCGATCGCCTTGAGCAAGGTCGTAACCGGCATTTTCCTGCGGCGGTCAACGCGGAAGAACAGGATGTCTTTCGGATCAAACTCGAAATCCAACCACGACCCGCGGTAAGGAATAACCCGTGCGGAGAACAAAAGCTTACCGGAGCTATGGGTCTTCCCGCGGTCGTGCTCGAAAAACACCCCGGGCGAGCGGTGCAACTGCGAAACGATCACGCGCTCCGTTCCGTTGATGACAAACGATCCGGTCGTCGTCATGAGCGGAATTTCGCCCATATAAACTTCCTGTTCCTTCACCTCTTTGATCGTGTCCGGCACTTCTCGATCAAGGATCACCAGCCTGACCTTCGAACGCAGCGCCGACGCAAAAGTTAATCCGCGCTGTTGGCACTCTTTAACGTCAAAAGCGGGTTCTGCGAGTGTGTAACTTACAAACTCAAGTCGAGCATTGCCGCTGTGGCTTACGATCGGGAAGATCGAGGAAAACGCCGCTTGCAACCCCTGGCTCTTGCGTGTTGCAGGCGCACAATCGGCCTGCAGGAACGCAGTAAAGGATTCAAGCTGGGTTGCCAACAAGAACGGAACGTCAAGCACATTGGCACGCTTGGCGAAACTCTTGCGGATACGTTTTTTCTCGGTGTAGGAGTAGTTCATGGTCGCTCCGAGCTCAGGAAACAAAATCCTCTAGCGAATTCCGGCAAACATACTGCAGTACCGGTTCGCAATGGACAAACGAAAACAAAAGCAATTTTGCGGAAATGTCTCAGCAGGAGAAACACGTTCCATCAATGCCCAAAAACGTCTATTACTTTCGTTTGTTCACTACCACTGATGAATCGACTTCAATCACGTCACAATCAGCGGCGATTTCAGAAAAGCACAAAAGGGCCGACTGCCCAAAGACAGTCGGCCCTGCAAACAGAACGCGATTTACTTAATTTCGACCTTAGCACCAGCGTCTTCAAGCTGCTTCTTGAGACCTTCAGCATCTGCCTTGGCCACGCCTTCCTTAACAGCCTTGGGAGCACCGTCAACCAGGTCCTTCGCTTCCTTCAGACCCAAGCCAGTAGCTGCACGTACAACCTTGATTACTTCAACCTTCTTTTCGCCGCAGGCTAGCAGCATCACCGTAAACTCGGTTTGCTCTTCGACGACCGCCGCTGCCGTCGCCGGACCAGCGACTGCCATAGCGGCAGCCGAAACGCCAAACTTCTCTTCGAACGCCTTAACCAAGTCGTTCAGATCCATGACCGTCATGGCGCCAACGGCTTCAAGGATGTCTTCTTTAGTGATAGCCATAATACTTAACTCCTAAATCGGGATATTTGTAAAAGCGTCTATGAAGCAAAAATGCCACTAAACGGCAGATTCTTCGCGCTGTTTGGCCAGCGCGCCAAGGGCGACCGCAAAACCGGATACCGGCGCCTTCATGACTCCAAGCAACTTGGCAAGCAACTCTTCGCGGCTCGGGATCGACGCGAGTGCTTGCACACCGGCCTTATCCAGAACTTTTCCACCATACGAACCGGCCTTAAGCACCAGTTTGTCGTGGCCTTTTGCAAAATCATTCAGCACCTTCGCTGCCGCCACAGGATCCGACGAAATGCCATAAATCAACGGCCCCGTCATCTGTCCAGCCAGTTCAGCAAAATCGCTGCCGGAAACCGCTCGCCGCACCAAGGTGTTCTTTAAAACGCGCAAGTAGACGCCAGACTTTCTTGCCTGAGCGCGTAGCTTGGTCAACTGAACGACCTCCAAACCACTGTACTCGGCAATGACGATTGTCTGAGCATTGGCGACCTGCGCCGAAACCTCGGCTACAACCGCTTTTTTCTCATCTAGATTGAGACCCATAGGTCCTTCCTCCTTTCAAGTCAACACACGCCGCTCATTTCTAAAACGGCGCACCCACGGCGACTTGAACAAACAACGAAGGCAGCGTTCCGCCACCTAGGAATTCTGTTCGGGAGTCACCGTCTGCGCAGGCTGAATTCACTTAAGCAAATATGCAGCTTATGCGTGCAATTTGCACCTGCGGTCTTTGACGATCTGAAGACTCGTTTCAGCCTTCAGCCCAAAGTTCATTTTCGGGTCCGTAAACCCGAACATTCATTAATTACAACGACGCCGAGTCAACGCGGACACCGGGCCCCATCGTGCTGGAGACCGCGACCTTCTTGAGGTACTGCCCCTTCGAAGTAGCTGGCTTCGCCTTCACAAGCGCTTCAACAAGCGCCTTCAGGTTCTGCTCAAGCTTTTCAACATCAAACGATGCGCGACCAATCGTGCTATGCACGATTCCGCCCTTATCCGTACGATACTGAACCTGACCGGCCTTCGCGTTTTTGACGCCTGTAGCGACATCCATCGTCACCGTCCCGACCTTCGGGTTCGGCATCAATCCTCTCGGCCCCAGGATCTGACCAAGTTGCCCTACCACGCGCATAGCATCAGGCGTGGCGATCACGACATCAAAGTTCATGTTTCCGGCTTTGATATCCGCAGCCAAATCCTCAAACCCGACGATATCCGCACCCGCAGCCTTTGCCGCCTCGGCCTTTTCGCCCTGAGCGAACACCGCCACCCGGACTGTTTTCCCGGTACCTGCTGGCAGCACCACAGATCCACGAACCAACTGGTCCGATTTCCGTGCATCAATGCCAAGACTGACAGCGACGTCAATCGACTCATCAAACTTCGCGGTAGCAAGTTCCTTGGCTAACACCAGCGCTTCACTGACGGGATAATTTTTCGCGCGGTCAACCTTGCCCTGCACCGCTTTCTGACGCTTGTTTAGAGTTGCCATATCAGACGCCCTCCACAGTGATACCCATCGAACGAGCGCTGCCGGCGATCGTTCGAACGGCCGCATCCATATCAGCAGCCGTCAGATCCGGCATTTTTTGTGTCGCGATTGCTTCGCATTGGGCGCGGGTCAGGTTACCAACCTTGTCCGTATGTGGTTTCGGACTTCCCTTCTGGACTCCTGCAGCCTTCTTTATCAGAATCGTCGCCGGAGGCGTCTTCATGATGAAGGTGAAGCTCTTGTCTGCGAACGCGGTAATCACCACCGGAATAGGCAGGCCCGGCTCGAGACCTTGAGTCTGAGCATTGAACGCCTTGCAGAACTCCATGATGTTCAAGCCACGCTGTCCCAGCGCTGGCCCGATTGGCGGCGATGGATTTGCCTTGCCCGCCGGAACTTGCAGCTTAATAAAGCCGACAATTTTCTTTGCCACGGTTTAACTCCTAGAAATGGGTACTATCGCGCTGTTCAGCAACTGAAGCGCTCCCCAACAACAAAACGACCACACGGTCGCAAAAAGGACAGCGCACAAACAACTTGAACGCCGTGACCTACAACGCCATCAGGCTTTTTCTACCTGACCAAACTCGAGTTCGACGGGCGTAGCCCTGCCAAAAATGGTAACCGAAACGCGGAGACGGTTCTTTTCGTAATTAACGTGCTCAACCGATCCATGAAAGTCCGTAAACGGCCCCTCTTTGACACGAACAACTTCGCCTGGCTCAAACAGTACTTTCGGACGGGGCTTCTCAACACCGTCCTGCATTTGCTGCATAATTTTCTCGACCTCTTTTTCAGAGATCGGACTCGGCTTATTAGCCGTTCCGCCGACAAAACCCGTGACCTTTGGCGTGCTTTTAACGAGATGCCACGACTCGTCGTTCATCTCCATTTCAACCAGCACGTATCCGGGGAAGAACTTTCGCTCAGAGATGCTTTTTTGCCCAAGTTTCAGCTCGACGACTTCTTCGACCGGGACCAGAACCCGCCCAAAGAAATCCTCCATTCCTTGGCGCTGAATTCTCTCAGCCAACGCGCGCTGAACACTTTTCTCAAAACCGGAGTATGCATGAACCACGTACCAGCGCTTACTCATGACTTCCTCCACCCAAGAACGATGTCGTACAGAACCCATTCAACGGACTTGTCGGTAAGCCAGAGAAACAGCGCCATGACAACCACAAAGGCAAACACCAACCCAGTGGTTTGCAAAGTCTCTTTCCGCGAGGGCCACACGACCTTTTTCGCCTCGCTGGCAGACTCCTTGGCAAAGCCAAAGAACACACGCCCTGGCTCGGTATTCCACGCAACAGCAACAGAACACGCCACTCCAGCCAAGACCGCCAGAACGCGCAGTATCGTGGCCTGCTCGGAGAGCAAATAGAAGCCAGCCACGCCGGCAATCAACAACAACAGCGCCAACGCAAACTTGATTTTATCGGCCATTTACTCAGCTTAATTTGTTGGAATGGCAGGGGCAGAGGGAATCGAACCCCCAACCTTCGGTTTTGGAGACCGACGCTCTGCCAGTTGAGCTATACCCCTGCAGCAGAGACATGGATGCCCCACAAAAACGGAGCACCCAGAGTCGCATTCCCTTACTCGATAATTTTCGCAACCACGCCGGCACCGACGGTACGACCGCCTTCGCGAATAGCGAAACGTAACCCTTCTTCCATGGCGATCGGGTTGATCAGCTTGACCGTCATCTGGATGTTGTCACCCG
>JAGNOM010000224.1 GCA_017990155.1 Propionivibrio sp.
TAAGTGATTGATTTATTGTGACTGGCTATGTGAAGCGCCAAAAAAGTAATACCCCTCTGGAGGCCGCGGACGGCGTGGCCTCCAGAGCACTTTGTCGTTTTTGGACGGAAAATCCCTAGAACCCCAGATCGAGCGCCGGGACTGTGGAAAAGCCTGTGAACCTGCGGAGTTATCCACGTGTAATCGCTAACGGCCCGGAAAGCCCCATTTTCCGGGGGTTTGGACCGAAACCGCCGACTTATCCACGTGTAATCGCTAACGCTTGGCGCGTGTAATCGCTAACGCCATGAGCGCCAGAAAGCGCCGTAAGTCACTGTTTTGGAAAGCCAATTCGGCGCGCTCGCCGCTCCCCCAAGACACTTCTTTTTCAATTAATATAATCTATACAAGATATTGGCGGCCCACCGCTGTGGACAGCGGCGGTCCGAAAGACGATTCAGACACCAAAAGGAAGGTTTGGAGCCGTCAGCGATTAGGCAACTTATGGCAATTTAGCGCAACTATGATATAATGAGGGCAACTTTAGGAAACTAAAGGCAAGTTTTCATGCGCCCAGCCTCGCCGCCCGCTCCCCTTTTGGTGCTACTTTTTCCTATCAACTTCGGTTGACACCTGCCCGAATAGCAACTATAATTGGCACATGATCGAGCTTATCAAAACCGACCTTTTCGACCGCTGGCTTGTCGGCCTTAGAGACCGGCAGGCCCGCGCGAGGATCGAGGCGCGCATTCGCCGCTTGAGCCTTGGCAACCCCGGCGACGTGAAGCCGGTAGGCGAAGGCTTGTCGGAAATGAGGATCGACCACGGCCCCGGCTATCGCGTCTATTTCATGCGGCGCGGCCCCTTAGTGGTGGTGCTGCTTTGTGGTGGCGACAAGAGCAGTCAGGACCGGGATATTGCCCTAGCCAAGACCATTGCAGCGCAGTGGAAGGAGTGACGACGATGGAAGTCAAATTCAGCCGCTACGATACGGCGGACTATCTCAAGACCGAGGACGACATTGCGGCCTATCTCGATGCCGTGATGGAGGACGGCGACCCGGCGCTGATCGCGGCGGCGCTCGGCGACGTGGCCCGTGCCCGCAACCTTAGCCAGCTTGCCCGCGACGTAGGAATGAGCCGCCAAGGGCTGGACAAGGCCCTTTCCGGCGATGGCAACCCGAGCCTCGCAACGGTGCTGAAAGTCGCCCAGGCGCTTGGCCTGCGGCTCGCTTTCAAACCGGCGCACGCGGGCGGACCCGCACCAGTAGCAGGGGCAGGGGTTTAACCCCCCTGCCCTCCCTTTCAACGGCTCCCACCGAACGAGGACCGAGACATGAAGAACCAAACCGATTTCCTCCGGCAGCTTGTCCGCCGCGACCCGAGCTTGAAAGGCCGCTATGCCATCGGCGTATCAGACCACGGCCCGTCGCACGTGCTGGTGACGGGATCGGCAGAGCCGCGAAAGCCAGCGTCACCCGAGGACGTGATGACCGAGTCCGCCCGCAAGATGATGGCGCTATATCCGCCCCGGATCGTGACCGTCACGCAGTCAGTTGCGGACCTGTATCGGCAGGAGGGCGAGGACCGCGAATGACCGATGCCGAGGCGCATTGATGACTGATCCTCACCCGACCCGTCGCCCTGTCCTAGCGCGCCCGACCGGCGACGACTGGCGGCGCTTGCGCGAGCGCCACGGCCTTACACAGAACGACCTAGCCGCGCTCGTCTACCGTTCGCCGGATGCGGTCAAGAAATGGGAGCAGGATCGCGGGGACGGCGACCTTGCATGTTGGCATTTGGCGTTGCTGTTGTTGGGAGAACTCGGACGAAAAAAACGCCGCGCGAACGGGCGGCGTGAAGGTGCCGAGATCGCGCCGGATAGGGCCGACGCCGATTCGGCGACGGGGGAAGCCCCTTAGTTGTCCTGCCGGTGCGATCCTCGCCAATACCCCATAACCGGGCGTCGATCCGCCACGCGCGGCAACCGGCGCGCAGCATCCAGCACAGCCGCCCGACGAACCGGCCCGAACGCCAGAGCTTCCAGCAGCCCCCCGGCCAAGAGAACGGCCCCGATCCAGAGAAGCCCGCTTTCCCGATAGAACGAGATCAGCGCGCCGAAGCTGGCCGAGGCCGGATCGGCAGCGAAGCCCACATAAACCGCGAGCGGAGCGAGCCACGAATAAGGGAGCGCGCGCAGCGCACCTTTCAACACGTCCTCTGAAAACACGTCCAAATCGGGGTCGTTTACGGGAGGGGGCGGAATCTTACGCTAAGGCTTTGGCCAACGATATTCTCCGGTGAGATTGATGTGCTCCCATCCTAGCGGCGAGACATGGACCAGCAGATCAGGTGATAGCAGCTTTCCATCGCGTTTGTGGTTGGCGACGACTTCGCCCAGCTTCATGGTGTTCCAGAAGATGATGATGGCGGCGAGGAGGTTCATCCCGGCGATCCGGTAATGCTGGCCCTCGGCGGAACGGTCGCGGATTTCGCCCCTGCGATGGAAGCTGATGGCCCGTTTCAGCGCGTGATGTGCCTCGCCCTTGTTGAGCCCGATCTGGGCGCGGCGTTGCAGATCGGCATCCAGAATCCAGTCGATCATGAACAGAGTCCGCTCGACGCGGCCGACCTCGCGCAAGGCCGTGGCCAGTTCGTTCTGTCTCGGATAGGACGCGAGTTTCCGCAGGATCTGACTCGGCGCGATGCTTCCGGCGGCAATGGTAGCGGCGATGCGCAGGATGTCGGGCCAGTTGCGCTCGATCATGGCCTGATTGATTTTTCCGCCGATCATGGCCCGCAAGTGGGCCGGCGCGGCCGATGGATTGAACGCATAGAGCCGTTTGGACGGCAAATCCCGAATGCGCGGTGCGAAACGGTAGCCGAGGATTGCGCAGGCGGCAAAGACATGATCGGTGAAGCCGCCCGTGTCGGCAAACTGCTCGCGGATGTGGCGGCCGGCGTCGTTCATGAGCAGGCCGTCGAGGATGTAAGGCGCTTCGCTCGCCGTTGCAGGAATCACCTGGGTTGCGAACGGCGCATATTGGTCCGAGACGTGGCTATACGCTTTCAGGCCCGGAGTGTTGCCGTATTTTGCGTTGACCAGGTTCATGGCCTCGCCTTGTTCTGTGGCGGCAAAGAACTGGCCGTCGCTTGAAGCCGAGGTGCCCATGCCCCAGAACCGGGCCATTGGTAACGCCGCCTGCGCCTCGACCACCATGGCCAGCGCCCGGTCGTAGGCTTCGCCTTCGACATGCCATCGTCCAATGCGGATCAACTCCCAGAAGGTGTGGGTGTTCGTCGCGTCGGCCATCTTGCGCAGGCCGAGGTTGATCCCTTCCGCAAGGATGACGTTCATCAGACCAATCCGATCGGAGCAGGGCGCTCCCGTGCGTAGATGGGTGAAGGCCTCGCAGAAGCCGGTCGCCGCATCCACCTCCAGCAGGAGGTCGGTGATCCGTGAGGGTGGTATCTCCTTGTAGAGATCGAGAACCATATTCTCGGCGCCATCCGGCGCAGCAGCTTCGAGCTTCTCGATATGCAGAACGCCGTTTTCGATCGACCCGCCCGGAATCGTGCCCATGCGCGCTGCACGCCCCAGCTCGCGCAGCCGGATTTCGAGCCGGGCTTGACGATCCGCCAGCCATTCCTCCGGCCGCAATGGCACGGCGAGGCGACCGCCTTCCGCGACAGCCTGCGCCGGAACGAGTGCATGTTTCAGATCGCCATAGCGCCGAGACTTGGCCAACCAGATATCTCCGGAGCGGAACGCATCGCGCAGATGAAACAGAACCGCGATCCCCCAGAGGCGGGCGTCATCAGCCGCCTGAGCCCGAAGATGGCGATGCCATTTCGAGCTCGGCCGAAGGAAGCCGGTATTCGCGGCATCGTTCAAACCGGCGCGTAGGGCCGTCACCGCTTCCAGAAGCGGCTGCGCGACTGGCGCGCCCCGGAGATCGAGCAAGCGCAACATACGCGGAGCGTATCGACGGAAGCGATGATATCCGTCGAGCACATGATTGAGCGGATCGTCAGTCATGGTGGTGGTTAGCCTGGCAGCCATCGCGACAAGAGTTTTGAAGCCGTCCCAACCAGATCCGCACGCAATGACGTCGCCCAGCGGCTGGCCGTCATCCTGGGCATCGACCAGGGCGCCGCCGATTTCGGCGAAGGATTTCAAGGTGTCGCGCACCGCGCTCGCTTCGTCGGCGACCTTCGCCTGGCAAATACGCTCAGACGCCCGGTAGAGCTTGCCGACGATCCGGTCATGAGTTTCGACCACGGCGTCGGCGAGCATCGCCTGCCATTCCGAGGCGCAGACGGCCAGAATCGCAAGCCGCCTGTCCTCCGGGAGATCGCGCATGCCGTCGGCATAATACCGTTCGCCCTGCCTGCGCAGACGGGTCACCCGATGGGCAGGAACACCGGCAAGCAGATCCTCTGGAAGATCGACATGTTGCAGATATTCGAGCCGGTCGAGCAGCCGATTGGCCGACGAAGAGTTCGAGCCCGGCTCGAACTGACGCAGCCACACGAAACGGGTCACCCGGTCGTCAACCGTCTCCTCGAGCAATGCCAGCAACTGTTCCCGGACCGTCATGGCCAACCGACTGGCTATCCTTGTCTCGATCCGGCGCTCGGCATCGACCAGAGCTGTGGCGCAAAGCCGCTCGATCGTGGATGTCGCGGGAAGTACCGTATGGGTGCGACGGCACTCAGCTACGAAGCGGCGGGCGATATCCTCGTTCGACACAACCATCTCGGCTTCCTGGAACAGCCATTCCTTCAACTCGCGCGCAGCACGTCCGGAGAAGGTACGGAATCCATAGAGTGCCCGCAGTTCGGAAAGATGCTCGTGCCGCGTTTCCTCGCGAGTAGCATAGTCAACGAGATCGTCGGCATGCAGGCCGAGCTGCGCTCCGATAAATTCGACGACCTCTGCAGGTATCAGTTCGCCCGGAGCCAGCACCCGACCGGGATAGCGCAGGACGCACAACTGCAGCGCGAAGCCGAACCTGTTGTGAGCACGCCGACGCAGTCTGATGTGCCCGAGATCTTCATCGCTCAGGGTGTAGTGCTTCAGCAAATCCGCCTGCGAAGTCGGCAGGCGCAACAGCGCATCCTTCTGCCGATCGGTTAGAGTGACGCGACGCGGCATGCACGTTCCTTTTTCAAAATCCGATGATGTTCAAGACGCTTTGTTTATGAAGCTGGTTGAGATACATTTCCAGTGAACAAATCATCCGTGGCTCGCGCGCCGCCTCAAACCAACGTTTGTGATACATGCTGATCGGATATGCCCGCGTCTCCAAAGCCGATGGCTCGCAGTCTCTCGACCTGCAGCACGACGCCTTGCGCGCCGCAGGTGTCGAACGGGACAA
>JAGNOM010000225.1 GCA_017990155.1 Propionivibrio sp.
ACATCGTGCTGATCATCGCCGATGACGGTCGCGGCATGAGTCCTGAGCGAATCCGCGCCAAGGCGATTGAAAAGGGAATTATCAGAGAAGAAGAAGCCAATACGCTGGATGATCGGCAGAGCCTCAACCTGATCTTTCTGCCGGGTTTCTCGACGATGTCGCAGGCCTCGTCCGTCTCCGGGCGCGGTGTCGGCATGGACGTCGTCAAGACGAACATCCAGAAGCTGAACGGCTCGGTCGAGATTCGTTCCGAGCCAGGCAAAGGGTCCGTTTTCATCATCTCGCTGCCGCTGACGCTGGCGATTCTGCCGGTCTTGCTGGTGCTGCTCGGCGATCAGCCCTTCGCGCTGCCGCTCTCGATGGTTCGCGAAATCCTGCCGATCGAGAAGGAAAAGATGCAGGAGGTTGGCGGGAAAGAAACGCTGGTGGTGCGCGGCGAAGTGCTGCCGGTGGTCGCACTCTCCCGTTTGCTCGGCTGGCCGCAATTGCAGACGCCGGAGTATGGCGTACTGATGCAGACCTCGGAGCGGAGCTTTATTCTCTCGGTGGATAGCTTCGCCGGACGCGACGATGCAGTGATCAAGTCACTCGACGACTTCCGGCCGCGCGGTGTTGCCGGGGTGACGACGCTCTCGAATGGCCAGATCGTGCTGATTCTGGATATGAAGGAGTTGCTGTCGGATCTGAACGCACACATCGACCGGGAGCTCGGTATCAAGCACAGCAGGTCGCTGGAGCTCACCGTTTAGTATTTACGGCGGCATTCTCGCCGGTCACGCTTGATCCACGATGTCCATTTCGCCCCGTTTGGGGCGAAATGCATTTTGGGACGGCGAGCGGGTCCCGCTCTGTGCCAATTAGGCCGCGCCGGTCCGTGAGATTTTCTCCTGCGGTCGCATTCATCGGCCCACAAAGGGCCGCGTGTTAGAATCTTGCCCCTCATTCATGCCAAGGCGCGGTGAGCTGCCGTTCAAATTGTGGAGAAACTCTTGATGTACCAGTCTGCCCTGCTTCAGGACCTGCATGCACGTGGCTTGATCGCCCAAGTGACCGATGCGAACGCACTTGATGAACTGCTGACCAAGGAATCGGTAACACTGTATTGCGGTTTCGATCCGACGGCGGACAGCCTGCATCTCGGTCATCTGGTGCCGGTGCTCGTGCTCAAGCGTTTTCAGGATGCCGGCCACAAGCCAATCGCGCTGGTCGGCGGCGCCACCGGCATGATCGGCGATCCGAGCTTCAAGGCCACCGAGCGCAAGCTCAACACGCCGGACGTGATCGCCAGCTGGGTCGATAAAATCCGAGATCAGGTCGCGCCTTTCCTCAGCTTCGAGTGCGCGAACGCGGCGATCATGGCCAACAACTACGACTGGTTCGGCGGGATGAACTGTCTCGAGTTCCTGCGCGACATCGGCAAGCACTTCTCGGTCAATGCCATGATCAAGAAGGAATCGGTGCAGCAGCGCCTCGTGCGCGAAGACCAGGGGATTTCCTACACGGAGTTCTCGTACAGCCTGCTGCAGGGCTACGACTTCGCCGAGCTCTACAAGCGCCACGGCTGTGTGCTGCAGGTTGGTGGCTCCGACCAGTGGGGCAATATCGTCGCCGGTACCGACATGACCCGCCGCCTGCATCACAAACAGGCCTACGGCCTGACCGTGCCACTGATCACCAAATCGGACGGCACCAAGTTCGGCAAGACCGAATCGGGCGCGATCTGGCTCGACGCCAAGAAGACGTCACCGTACGCCTTCTACCAGTTCTGGCTGAACACCGCCGACGCCGACGTCTATCGCTTCATGCGCTTCTTCACTTTCCTGTCGGTGGAAGAAATCGACGCTATCGAGGCCGCCGACAAGTCGAGCGGACAGAAGCCTGAAGCTCAACGCATCCTCGCCGAACAAGCGACCGAACTGGTGCATGGCAAGGCCGCGTTGGAGGCCGCACGGCGGATTTCGCAGAGCCTGTTCTCGGGGAGCCTTGAGTCGCTGACCGAATCCGATTTCGAGCAGTTGGCGCAGGATGGCGTACCGGGTGTAACGCTCGAGAAATCGGCGTCGAGCCTGATTGACGCATTGGTCGCCGCCAAGCTGGCCAAGTCGAAGAGCGAGGCGCGCGGCTTCCTGCAAAGCGGCAGCGTAACCATCAACGGCAACAAGGCAGATTCGCTCGATCATCAATTCAGTGATGAAGAGCGTCTGTTCGGGCGCTTCAGCCTGTTGCGCCGGGGCAAGAAGAACTACGCGATGGTCAACTGGATCTGATTCCGTCGTCACGGGGGAAGCCAGAATCTGCGCGCCGTTTGCCACGGTCGGCAAGCCAACTCACTCAGGAGTGGAACATGGAAGACCAGAATGAAATCGAGCGCATCCGCGGATTGGTGATCAGTGCGATGCAACTGTCGACCGACTCGGTGACCGCCGCCGGCGCTGCCGCTGTCGAATCACTGGCGCTGGCAACGCTGGAGCAAGCGCATCAACTGGTGCGCTGTATCGCCGCGTTTACGACCGATGATGCGCTGGCTGACGAGATGGAAGAAATCGTCGACGAGTCGCCCGCCTTCCTCGTCAGCAAGGTGATGTCGGTTCGCCATGATCTCCAGAAATTTACCGGCGAACACGCCGATCTCGAAGAACGAGTCTGGAAGCTGGTTTACGCCGGGCGTCGCGAGCGATCGCGCGTGATGCAGACCCTTGAGCGGCGTCGGGCGCTATAGCCCTTGGTGCACAAGCCAGTCGTCATGGTCGTTGCGGCATGAACAAGGGTTTCTGCTGCATCGGCCTGTTTAATCCCAAGTCGCCGGAAAACGTCGGCTCGGTATTGCGCGCAGCCGGTTGTTACGGCGTCAACTCGGTCTTCTATACCGGCGTGCGCTACGACCGCGCCAAGGATTTTGTGACTGACACCAAGAAGGTCCATCAGAAAATTCCGCTGATTGGTATCGACGACCTGCAACAGGTTATCCCCTTGGGTTGCACGCCGGTGGCCATCGAACTGATCAAGGACGCCAAGCCGCTGCCCGACTATCGGCATCCGGAGCGGGCCTTCTACGTCTTTGGCCCGGAGGACGGCACGCTCGACAAACACGTGCGCAGTTGGTGCGCTGACGTCGTGTACATTCCCACCGTCGGGTGCATGAATCTGGCCGCAACGGTCAACGTCGTCCTCTACGACCGCATGGTCAAGGCGCTCGCCAAAGGCCGGCCAGTCGCCTGATTGCGTGGAGTAGCGTACGCACCACCGCGCCGGCGAGGCGATATCGTCAAGGCATGGACTAGAATGAAATCGAGCATTCCGAACATTCAACTCCGTCGAAGTCGCCTTTCTGGGGCAAGCCATGAGTCCAAACGATCCTGATCACGTTCTGCATGCGGATCTTCGTCACGTCATCTACGCGCTTTCAGATGCGCTCGACCTGGTCGGCATCGACGACATCGCTCACGGCAAGCGCGTCGGAATCATGGCCGCCGAATGCGCTCAGTCCCAGGGATGGCCGAGGGCAGAGACGGCTTTCCTGTTCGATCTTGGCCTCTTGCACGACGTTGGTGTTTCTTCGACCGTCACGCACGGTCATCTGGTTACGGAGTTCGACTGGGAGAGTTCGCAGGGACACTGTAGCGTGGGTTATGAGCTGCTCAGGGATTTTGCGCCACTGATCCGTATGGCCATGCCGATCCGATACCACCACACGCACTGGCAAGACCTGCGCGAACAGGCCGTAGAGCCGCAGATAGCACGCTGGGCCAACCTGATCTACCTCGTCGATCGCGTTGATGCGCTGGCCGCGCCGCACTACGCCAATGGCAACCTGCTGATGCAGACGCAGCAGATTCGCGAGCAGATTGCCGGACGGGCCGGAACGTATTTCGCGCCCGAACTCGTCGACGTTTTCCTCGCGGCGTCGCGTTCCGAAGCCTTCTGGCTGAATCTGGAGTCGCGCGGTATTCAGGCCTATCTCGCCGACATGCTCGCGCAAAGCCAGCCCTACGCGGCGACCGTTCCGGAGTTGAAACAGCTGGCGACGATCTTTTCGCGCATTGTCGATGCCAAGAGTCCCTTTACTGCCGAGCACTCGCTCGGGGTGGCGCGGCTGGCGCGTTTCCTGGCTGAGCGACTCGGCGTCAGCACGGAGAATTGCGACAAGATCGAAATCGCCGGCCTGCTGCACGACATTGGCAAACTGCGCGTGTCGGACGAGATTCTCGACAAGCCAGCCAGGCTCGACGAGCGCGAACGCAAGGTGATGAACACGCACAGCTTCGAGACCTACCAGATCCTGCGCGTGATTCCCGGCTTCGAGGAAATCGCGCGGTGGGCGGCGTATCACCATGAGGAACCGGGCGGCAACGGCTATCCCTTCCGCTTGCCGGCGGAGACGCTGGATCTTGAAGCGCGAATCCTGCGCGTCGCCGACATTTTCCAGGCGATGGCGCAGGATCGCCCCTATCGCCCGGGTTTGTCGGCACAACAGGTTCTCGAGTTCATGGAAGACCTGGTTCGGCAAGGGCGTATCGAAACCGAGATCGTCGCTGCTGTGGCCGCCGACCTGGCTGGCGCAATGGCGGCCGCCCGTCCAGGTCGCACGCTTCATGCAGCGTAGAACCTTCATCGTCAGCCTGACGTGCGCCCTCCTGTTCGCCGCATGCGGACGGTCGGCAAAGCTTCCGGCCATTCCTCCGGGAAGCGCGGTGCTCGCTTTTGGCGATAGCGTCACCTATGGCACCGGCGCTGCGCCGGGCGAGGATTGGCCGAGCCGGCTCTCGGCGATGACACGATGGTCCGTGATCAACGCCGGCATTCCTGGCGACACGGCCGAGGCGGGAAAGAGCCGGATTGCGGCATTGCTGGAAGAGCACCGACCGGCGCTCGTCATCATCGAGATCGGCGGCAACGATTTCCTGCGCCGGCGACCGCAGTCAGCGGTAAAAGAGGACTTGCGTCGCATCATCCATGCAGCGAAAGACGCGCGGGCCGTTGTCGTTCTCGTCGCCGTGCCGGAGCCGTCCTTGCTTGGCGTCGTCGCCCGAAAGGCCAGCGATTCCCCGATTTACGAAGAACTTGGCGAGGAAGAGGCAGTCCCAGTGATCGGCGACGTGTTTTCCGACATCCTCAGCCGCGCCGAGCTGCGCGCCGATGCGATCCATCCCAACGCCGAGGGCTATCGGCGGATGGCGGAAGGGCTCTTCGAGCAGTTGAAGGAAGTCGGACTGGTTCCCGCTCGGTAGGCGCCTTTCCTTGACCTGCATCATTCCGGGGCGCCAAGGGGCGGGTGGTATAATCGGCGGCCGTTCCGGAGCCGCTTCTGGCTGGACGACATTCCCTTACTTCCGCACATTTCATGGC
>JAGNOM010000226.1 GCA_017990155.1 Propionivibrio sp.
CTATATATAAAGACTATAAAGATAATCTCAGAGACAAGTCTGTGGATAAGTAAAGTTTACCAAATCAATACAATGCTGTAGGTGCACAAATCCCGACTGTAAAGTGCCTGTATTGCCCTGTGGATAAAATTGAGTAACTCTCGGGCGATCACTATTCTCGGAGTTGTGTACTTTCCGTCCACAGCTTTTACAACGACTATCCACAGTAAACTATGCACTATCGTTGCTTTAGCGTCCCGCGCCCGTGAACCTGTCGCTCGGCGGTGCTTAGGCTGAACCCCATTTGCCAAAGAACTCATTTTGACGACCGAATTTTCCCAACTTGCCATCCTGGCCTTTGCTTCTGTCTTCGCCGGGTTTATCGATTCTGTGGTGGGTGGGGGCGGACTGATCCAGATTCCGGCCATTTTCTCCGTCCTGCCCAAGGAACTTCCGGCAACGCTTTTCGGCACGAACAAGATTGCCAGTGTCTTTGGCACGGCCAACGCCGCCTGGCGCTATAGCCGTCGCGTATCGATGCCTTGGGGAACCACGCTGCCGGCGGCGGCGGCAGCGTTTGCCTGTGCTTATCTTGGGGCGATGTGTGTCGCATGGCTGCCGCGCGACCTCTTGCGGCCGATGATCCTGGTCATGCTCATCGGTGCGGCGGCTTATACCTTCTGGCGCAAGGACTTCGGCGCGATGCACCGGCCGCAGCACGCGGGAAGGCGAGAGTTCTTCTACGCCGTGATCGTCGGCGGAGTGATCGGGTTCTACGATGGTTTCTTCGGACCGGGTACGGGCAGCTTCCTGATCTTCCTGTTCATCCGCTTCTTCGGCTTCGACTTCTTGCACGCGTCGGCGGCAGCCAAAATCGTCAATGTCGCGACCAATCTGGCGGCGATCGCGTACTTCGCGCCGAACGGCTATTACTTGCCGGTGTTGGCGGTCATCATGGCGGTCGCCAATGTTCTGGGATCTTTCCTTGGCACCCATCTCGCGTTGCGCCACGGCAGCGGTTTTGTGCGCAAGGTGTTCCTGATCGTCGTCAGCACGCTGATCGTCAAGTTTGCCTGGGACACCTTCTGACGCGTGCGTGCGATCAGATCACCAGCTTGCGTTGCGCGAGATAGGTGTAGAGGATTTCCAGGCGCGACACCGGGTCGTCGAGTTCGAGCAGCTTCTGCTTGGCCAGCGCTTGTACCGGGACGATCTCAGTCAGGCGATAGCCGACCCAGGCGGCGTCGTCGAATTCGTGCGGCTCGGGCATCTTTTCCGGCCCCAGGTCGCTGGCGACCTTTTTCAGCAGCGGTAACATGCCAAGCTGGGCTTCGGGAATCGTTCGGCCGGGCTGCTCGTCGAGCAATTCGACCTGCGCGCGCAGCAAACCGTCAGCTTGCGTCGTCTTTGACAGGATGCGGAAACGGCGGCCACCGCGAACGGAGAGCATCAGGATTCCGAGTTGCGGCATGTCGCCGACGTCGATGTGCGCCAAGGTTCCAACTTCGTGCGGAATCGCCGGTTCGCCGACCTCCTTGCCGCTGGCGATCAGGCAAACGCCGAAGGGTGTGTGTCTTTTCATGCACGCGGCGGCCATGTCGAGGTAGCGCTGCTCGAAGACCTTGAGCGACAAGACACCCCCCGGACAGAGCACGCCGCCGAGGGGAAACAGCGGGATTTCGAGGCGTTCCCTCTCCGGCAGCGCGGGCGCCGACGGGGTGGTGACCTTGCGCAGGAAGTTCCGCCAGCTCAAGACGCTTTCTCCGCGGCATCGCTGCCGCGCACCGACTTATCTCCCCAGCGCTGCATCAGTGAATGCGGCACCGCGACCTGGTCGAGAATGCGCGCGACGACGAAATCGAGCAAGTCGCCGACGTTTTCCGGATGGTGATAGAAGCCGGGATTCGGCGGCAGAATCACGGCGCCGGCACGCGATAATCGCAGCATGTTTTCGAGATGGATCATCGAAAACGGCGTTTCACGTGGAACCAGAACCAGCTTGCGCCCTTCCTTGAGCACCACGTCGGCGGCGCGCTCGATCAGATTGCTGGCCATTCCTTGCGCGATTGACGCCAGCGTGCCCATGGTGCATGGGCAAACGATCATCGCGTCGGGCGGATTCGAGCCGCTGGCGACGGGCGCGAACCATTCCTCACGCCCATAGACTTCAAGCGAACCAGGCAGGGAAGCGAAGCGCTCACGGAAGAAAATCTGCGCTTCCGATGCTCGCGCCGGCAATTCCAGCGCCATTTCCTGTCGGGCGACAATCTGCGCGACCTGCGAATAGAGCAGCTGTACGCGGCAGCCGGCAGCGAGCAGGCACTCCAGCAAACGCACGCCATAGGGCATGCCCGAGGCGCCGGTAAAGGCAAGACAGATGGTTTTAGGCATTCGAGACCTCGGGTTCGGCGGCAGGTAGCTCGGCGAGCAGACGCGCGGCAATCAGGCCATTGATGATACCGAAGCCAAGCGCCGCTGCGGCGAAAAGCGGTACCAGATAAAAGAGGCCGTTGTGCGGAATCAGCCATGCGCGCGCCAAAGCCAGTTGTCCCGCGATATGGGCGAAAGCGGCGAGAATGCTCCAGCTGACCGGGCCGAACCAGCGTCTTGGCAACCGTTCGGCAAGTCCCAGCGCGGCCAGGCTGGCCAAAGCGCCGCACAGGCTCATGAAGAAACCGGGCGACAGGAACTGGCCCAGCACCAGGCCACCGGCGAACACGCGCAAGCCGCTGACCCACGCCGCCGTACCCCAGCCGTAACGCGCCAGCACGATCAGCGTCACGATGTTGGCGAGCCCCGGTTTGACGCCAGGCAACGGCAGGGGAATCGCCGCGTCGATCAGCGACAATCCGATCGCCGCCGCCGTCAGCCGGGCGATGCGATGATCTTCAGGCGTCGTGACGATGGTGACGGTTTCAGGAGCGGAGCGATTCATCTTGGGCAAACGAGCAACTGGCATCGGCCATGGGGATTACGGTATCGTTCGCGCCTCTGGAAATCCGGAACGTCGATTCCGGTGGAGATCAGCTCAAAGGACAAGGCGATACCTCATGAAAACAGAAAGACTCGAAACAAGCGAAGGCTACCCCAACTCATCGGCAATGAAAACGCGAGGCCCGCGCCGGTGTGGCAAGGAATGGCTCGCCGTCGCCGCATTCTCGTTGTTCAGCATGGTAGCGGCTGCCGGGGCATCCGAAACGCAGAACAACACTTTGGATATGCCCTTCGTCCGCATTCCGGCGGGCGAGTTCATGATGGGCAACGACGAGTCGCCCGAGTCGCTGGCTGTGGATTATCCGCAATACGACCGCGATCGCTTTGTGAAGCTCAGTGACGAAGCCCCGGTTCATAAGGTGCGCATCACTCGCGACTTCTTGTTGGGAAAAACCGAGATTACGCGCGGACAGTTCCGCCGCTTTATCGAAGCGTCCGGTTACGTTCCGGAGTCGGTTCGCGACGGGACCGGTGGCTACGGCTTCAACCGCAACTATGATCCGGAGAAATCAGCGCGTGGCGATGCCTTCGAAGGGCGCGACCAGAAGTACTCCTGGCTTAACCCCGGCTTTCCGCAAAACGATGATCATCCGGTGACGAACGTCACCTGGAGTGATGCGGTCGCCATGGCCGAGTGGCTATCGAAGAAAGAGGGTGTCCGCTACCGCCTGCCGACCGAGGCCGAATGGGAATACGCTTGTCGCGCTGGCACGCAGACGCGCTACTCGAGCGGCAACGATCCACGCTCGCTGATCGTTGCTGCCAACGTCTTTGATGCCGACAGTGCGGTTAATTGGGAAAAGTGGAAGGGCTACGCGATGCCGCTGCACGACGGTTACGCTTTCACGGCGCCGGTGGCTAGCTTCGCACCAAACGCCTTCGGGCTTTACGACATGCATGGCAACGTCTGGGAATGGACGGCCGACTGGCACGGCGAGGACTACTACGCAAAGTCGCCGGTCGACGATCCGCAAGGTCCTGAGACCGGCAAGGTCCGCGTGCGGCGCGGCGGTTCGTGGCATACGTGGCCCTTCTATGCGCGCTCGGCGTTCCGCAACTGGAACACGCCGCAAACACGCTACACGCTGGTCGGATTCCGTCTGGTGCGGGAAGTCGAAGCCGGGAAATAGCCGATGCATCACGTCCTTGTTAGTTCCTGCCTGCTTGGCCTGCCGGCGCGCTACAACGGCGAGCAGATCGCGCACGAGCACCCGGTTTTGCGCCGCTGGCAGGCTGAAGGACGATTGGTTGCATTTTGCCCCGAGGTCGCGGGCGGGCTGCCGACGCCGCGTCCGCCGGCAGAGATTGCCCAGGGCAAGGGTGGCCGTTTCGTCCTCACGGGCGAAGCGCGCGTCATCGGCAGGACGGGCGAAGACATGACAGCGCCATTCGTTCGCGGCGCGCGGCAGGCGCAGGACATTGCCCGAGTCCGGCAGATCCGTATCGCCATCCTCAAGGAAGGCAGTCCGTCGTGCGGCAGCGGCTATATCTACGACGGTAGCTTTGCTCATGTCCGTCTGAACCTGCCGGGCGTGACGACGGCAGCGCTGGAGGATATCGGTGTGCGCGTGTTCAGTGAAAACCAGCTCGACGAGGCAGCTGCCTTCATCGCAACGCTCAATCAGTAACTGAGCGAATCGTAAGCGCCCTGGCTGCCGACGATCTGCACGCTGACTTGATTCGGCGCGCAGATCGCGATTTCGCCCGGACGCTGCAACCAGCCCTGGCGCACACAGTACTGGCGCGGGCCGGGGTCGGAAACGACGCGCACGCGCCGTTTTTCGACGGTGATGCGGGTTGTGCCGAGCGGGCCGGGGACTTCGAGCTCGCGATTGCGCGACAGATCGAGCTCGGCGAACACTTCGCCGCCGCGTTTGATCACCGCCTTTTCGGCGACGCCGGCTTGCCAGGCGAGCGGAAAGGAAAGTACGCAGAACACTAAACCGAGCGCCGCGACCAGCCAGTCACCCGGCCGGACGAACCCCAGCCAGCGCATCAGGCCGCGCCGGTGAGCGCCGGCGTCAGTTCGCGGTGGCGGACGAGTACGCGCGCCCGGTCGGAAAAATGCTGTGCGAGCCATTCGGCGATATAGACCGAGCGATGCTGGCCGCCGGTACAGCCGATGCCGACCGTGAGGTAGCTGCGGTTGTCGCGGATGTACGCGGGCAGCCAGGTTTCGACGAAGCGCGCGATATCGTCGCGCATGCGCAACACATCCGGTTCCGCTTCGAGGAAGTCGATGACCGGCGGGTCGCGACCGGTCAGTGGGCGCAAATCCGGTTCGTAATGCGGGTTGGGCAGGCAGCGCACGTCAAAGACGAGCTCGGCGTCGAGCGGCAGGCCGTGCTTGAA
>JAGNOM010000027.1 GCA_017990155.1 Propionivibrio sp.
GCGCTTAACCCCGTTCGCTTCGCTCTCTGGACGCTGCGCGATAAAGCCGTGCAGGCCGGTGAATTCAAACGTTAGTCTCTATGAATAGACTCCTAGATATAGGTTTTGAGCCGGCTGGTCATTGGATCTTGGAAAACGACAAGCTCCGATACGAACTCACCCGGCATTCCAGCCAGAAGAACATTCTCTATGCATTCATATGCGATGGCCAAGTCCAATATGTTGGCAAGACCACGCGTGCGCTGGCTGTCCGAATGGCGGGCTACAAAACACCAGGTAGAACGCAAACCACAAATATCAACAATCATCGGCGGATCAAACAGCTTCTCGCAGAAGGTGTAGCAGTTGAAATCTTTGCGTTGCCTGACAGCGGACTGCTTCACTATGGACAATTCCACCTGAATCTCGCCGCCGCGCTAGAAGACGACATCATTAGAGTGATTGACCCAGAGTGGAATGGAGGTATGTCTGAAGGCTCGGTTAGCGTATCCGTACATCCACCAACGGTGCCAGATATTGAGCAGGAGCAAGAGCTTGAGGCTCTCACGCCGTCCGTCGGTACATTCTCTTTCGTGCTACAGCCAACGTACTACCGAATGGGTTTTTTTAACGTCGGCGTTTCCTCCCAGAAGTTCTTGGGCGCAGATGGCGAAACGATTGAGTTATTCCTTGGGAAAAGCGCGAAGCCGGTCTTGGGAACCATCAACCGCCGTGCAAATACAAATGGAACACCTCGCATCATGGGAGGCACAGCTCTTCGAGATTGGTTTAACTCGAATGCTTCCGTGTCGGCAACAATTTCAGTTGAAGTACTGTCCCCCACAGCCATCCGGCTACAGCCAAATGAAGGCTAACAGACCGGTCAAGCCGCCCCTTCAGGTCGCTGGTGCTACGCGATAAAGCGCCGCACAGCGCCCTCTACCTACAACGTTCCTGAAGGTCCGCTTCTTCTTTTGTCCAAGGGCAGCTCAGGGTCGCTATGTAAATCTCTCCATAGCGACCCCTATGCGCACTCCCCAACTATGCGCACAGCCCCTGAGAATCGCAGCACCGGCCGCTGTTGAGGGCGGCAGTGCTGCGCATAGTTACAGCGTGTTCAGGAAACGCATGAGCGAATCCGGCGCCTGGTACCGACGTATTCGTGTGTCGGGCGCTTCCAGTCGGGCGAGTGCCTTTTCCTTCATCGCGAGATCTGCTTCGACGTAGCGATGGGTGGTCGTCGCGCTCTCGTGTCCCAGCCATAGCGCGATCACGTTGAAGGGGACGCCCGACTGCAATAGGTGCATTGCCGTGGTGTGGCGCAGTACGTGCGGCGAGACCCGCTTCTTGAGAAGGCCGGGTTCCTGAACAGCCGCACGAGCAACAGCGAGATTCAGTCGCTGAGCGACGTTGGATCGGGACATCGCTTGCCCATCACGATTGGGCAGCAGGGCGGCCTCGCCGCGAAGTATCGGATTCAACCGCAGCCAGGCGCGAATCTCCATGACAGTACAAGCCCATAATGGCACCGAGCGCAGCTTGCGCCCCTTGCCTTGCAGATGGACGCAGGCGGCACCGTCGAGAACGACGTCGACCACGCGCACGCCAATGATCTCGGAGACCCGCGCGCCGGTGTTGTAGAGCATGGCCAACAGCAGATGGTCGCGCTGCGAAGACCAGCTTTCTCCGGGTTGCCCCAGCACCGCAACCATCTCCTCCCGCGTGAGATATCCCAACATGGGCCGTTCGAAGCGCTTCATCGGCACCCCCAGTGCCCGCTCGACCACATGCAGCGAGGTTACGTCACGTCGGCCGGCGAACTTCAGGAACGCACGCAGCGCGGTCAGTCTCAGGTTGCGGCTGCGAACCCCGTTATGCCGCTCTTGCTCCAGATAATCGAGGAACGCCAGGATCAGTTCAGGTTGGATGTCGATCAATTGCAGGCTGGTCGGCATCTTGCTCAGCTTATGGCTGGCGAACTCCAGGAACAACACTATGGCGTCGCGGTAACAGGCTACCGTGCGCGGACTGACCGCCCGCTGCGTGACCAGATACTCGGTGAAGAATTGTTGCACCAGCGTGGCGAACGACGGCGGATTGAGTGCGGTGGCATTACGCATGGCGCACCTCCAATAGCGACATAAACGTCTCGAATCGCCCTGCGGCCAGCGCCATCAACTCCGGCACCGCCGAGAGATACCAGTAGGTATTGGTTACCATCGCGTGCCCGACGTAGGTCGACAGCGACAGCATCGCTTGATCGACGTCCACACCCTGAGCCTGCCACAGCACAATGCGGCGCACGACGAAGGTGTGCCTCAGGTCATGGATGCGCGGGGCATGGTGGGTACCGCGGTTGCGCCAGCCCAACCGTTCGCGCAACTCGATGAAGACGCGATGCACTTGCCGGTCGCCCAGGGGCGTCCCCCGCCGCCGACCTCGCGTGCCGACAAAGAAGGGGGCCTCGTCCTGTACAGAGATGCCTGCCAGATCGCGCCGCCCTCGATAGAGACGCAGGGCTTCCACGGTGCTGGGATGTAGGGGAACTTGGCGCGATTTGCCGAACTTGGCCAGATGAATGGTGAGCATCCCCTGCTTGAGGTCGACGTCGGCATTGGTCAATGCCAGCGCCTCGGATATCCGCATCCCGGTGCTGGCAAGCAAACCAAACAACGTCTCGTAGACGATGCCGCGTAAGCCGGGCGCCGGCCCAAGCTTCCGCGCAGCGGCCAGCAGGTCGATGATTTCCTGCTCAGTGTAAATGTGTGGCACCTGCCGCTCGGGTAGACGACCGAAGATGGCGTCATCGGGAACCTCGCATCCCGGCTCGAAGTGCTGTAGCCAACGCATGAAGGAACGCAGCGACTTCAACCGACGTGCCCAGGTTCGGGGATCACTGCTGGCGTGGCTGTCGGAGCGCGCCCAGTCCGCCATAACTTCAATGGTGATCGGGCCATGGTGGCTGACGGCGTGGACATGGCGGGCGAAACTGCGCAGGGCATAAGCCTGGGTCCGTGCAGAGAAGCCCAGACGGTGGCGTTCATCCAGATAGCGCTCGACCAGCGCTTGCAAAGTGGTGTCCGAGCTCATGCTGCGCTCCCCGGCCACGGCAGGGCGACCGCGGTGAGTTTGCGGCTGTCGAGTTTGGCGTAAATCATCGTGGTGTTGAGCGATCGGTGGCGCAATACGTCGGCCACTTCCTTGAGCGAAGCGCCACCAGCCAGCAATCGGTTGGCCATGGTGTGGCGCAGCAGGTGCGAGCGGGTGTAGGGCAATCCGGCATGCGAGAAGGCTTGGCGAATCGCCTTGCGTACGAGGTCCGGTCCGACAGGTTCGCCGCGCGGCGTGTGGTGACGCACGAAGACCGCTCGATTACGGGTCTTGGGGCGTTCCTGCTCCAGGTAAGCCGCGATGGCCGCGCCGGTGGTCGCTGGCAGCGGCAGGATATCTTCTCGGCGGCCCTTGGTGTGGCGCAGCGTAATTGTGCCAGCACGCCAGTTGATGTCGTCGAGGCTGATGTGGGCAATCTCGCCGCTTCGAAGTCCGAGATCCAGCGCACAGCGCACGATGGCGTCGGTGCGGCGCAGTGAGCGGCCCGGTTTGCCGAGTGAGCCGACCAGTTGCTCGACTTCCTCGGTCGTGAGCGTCTTGGGAAGCGAGGATAACTGCCAGTTGGCCGGGTAGGACAGCACGCCGATCAACCCATGCACTGCGTCCCCCTGAGAAACGCGGTAGCGGAAGTACCCGCGTAGCGACGCAATCACCGTACCGGCGCTTGCCGGTTTGCTGTAAAGCTTGGCTTGTTGCGCGAAGAAGTCGCGAACCTGATCAGGTTCGATCGCGGCAATGTCGATGGCTGCGCCGCCGAAGCGGGAGGTCAGCAACCGGCCCACTATCCGCAAGGCCATTTCTCGGGTCTTGGGCGCCAAGCCTCGCACATGGTCCATGTACGCATCGTAGCGGCGGAGTTCCTCGTCCGCCGGTGTCGAACTCAGCGGTGCCGGCGCAATGGCGCCCCGAGCGCGCAACACAGCCAAGAGATGACCCAGAGCAGCGCTCAGCGTACGACGATCTCGCTGAACCGGGCCGGAGCAGTGGCATCGCGGCAGATGCTTATCAAGAAATTGGGCTATCAGTCCTTCGTCGATGCTTTGCAAACGTAGTCGGCGACTGTGCATCCATTGTGCAAAGTGGCTAACAACGCCGAGATAGTTGGAGAACGTGTTCGCGGCGTAGTCGCGGTTTGCAAGGAACTGCATGTACGCATCGATGTGCGGGACGAAAGGCTCTTTGGCGAGCCAATCAATGCTGGAGTGCGCGGATGAACGTGTATTTCCCATGGTGGTCTCCTGAAGTAGGACCACCAGTCCACAGAAGTGCGTAAACTATGTCCAGATCTACGCCGATCTATCATGCATAAGGCTGCGCCAGAACTGAATCAGCCAGCCTCTACTCTTCCATCCTGAGCATAGTTGGGATGTGCACATAGGGGTCGGACCCGGCAATAGCGATAATGACGAAGCGGCCGTTCAAGGCCACCCGAGGCTGAAGGGCAGCTTACTGCCACGTTGCCGCCCGACACCGATCAATTGGTCGACGGCCGGTTAGGCCGACGAGTGTGAATTCACAGTGATCGGCCAATCCAGCCGTTGGGAGTAGCTGGAATCTATTACCGGTGTCGCACAGTTTGCTGTCGTTGTTCACAGGCCGGAAACCGCACACATCGGGATAGGGGCGGCGCGCGTCAAGGTAGTTGTCGTCTCGGTCATGCAGCCAAGGGGCGAATTAGCTTGTCCTGAGAAAGCACGTTGGTGATGCAATCGCGTTCCGGGTTGAGCGTTACCGCACCAACCGGCGTCCAGTTTCGTGTTTATCCTGACCATCGAAACCTGCGACAGTCAACGCCTCGTAGGCACCTTTGATGTCGACCACGCGCGTACCGAGCGGGATTCCAGCCATCCCTGCGCTCAAAATCTTCCCTCGCTGCTCCTGCATCTCCTCGGGACAGTCCTTTCGGTGCACGTGCTCGATCTGGTCCCCGAATTCCCGAATAAGGGAGATCGGATCGCAACCGCCGATCCTGATATTTCTGGTCCGGTGTTCCTTTGAAATCTCATATGCGTGAACACATCCTCCTCCGCCTCTGCCATCAGCTTAGCGAGCTTCGTGGAGCCCTTGGGCAAACGATCGGCGACGATGCGCCACTGGTCACAGGCCGCCGACTCACAAGATTGCGCAAAGATCACGCCCACCTGGGCGGAAACGACGCGTCGCTGACCGACCAAGGAATAGATGAGCTGTTTAGGCATGAAATGCACGCTGAATGGCAAATTATCGGGACCTGATCAATAATTGGACGCGGCCATCACCACCTCAGCAATGATGGCCACTCCGCCACTGAAACAAATCATGCTTGACTCATACCCAAGGCAAAGGCCGCCTTCAAACGCTCAGCAGCCGCCCCCCTTATTTGCCCCCGACTGATGCCACATTCTCCTTCGTGATCAGGGTAAACGGCACATAAACATTGGCGTCGTGCTTTTCCTTGTTGATGATCTTCAAGGCGATATCAACTGACGACTGGCCCTGTCCCTTGGCATCCTGCAAGATCGTTGCATCCAGACGGCCCTTTGCCACTGCGGCGATCGCGTCCTTGATGCCATCGACGCCGACGACCGGGATTTTCTTGGCCAGACCGGCGTTTTCCAGCGCCTTGAGCGCACCCATCGCCATTTCATCGTTCTGTGCAAAGACGCCGGCAATCTTGCCCTGGTGCGCGCTCAGCCAGTTTTGCATCAGGTTCATCGCCTGGTTACGGTTCCACTCGGCGGTCTGCTCAGCAATTAGCTTCAGGTTCGGATGCTTCTTGAGTTCTTCCTTCGCACCATCGGTACGTTGCACCTCAGCCGACTGCCCAGGGTGGCCGTGCATCATCACGATGTCGCCTTTGTCGCCCAGCTTCTTGGCGAGGTAGGAGATGGCGATGGAGCCGGCCTCTTCGTCACGCGAACCAACGTAAGCATCCGGTTGTGCCGTGGTGATCGAATTGACATTGACGATGGGCACGCCGGCCGCTTGCAGTTTCTTGACCGAAGGCGACATCGCATCGGCTTCGATCGGCTGAAGAATGACGGCGTCGACCTTCTGCGCGATCAGCGTTTCGATCTGGGAAGTCTGTTTGTCGGCGCTGCCCATCCCGTCGTTCATGATGATCTTGACGCCGAGGCCCTTGGCGTAAGACTCGATGGCTTCGGCGAGGTTCGCGGTGTATTCCGTCGACAGATTGTTCATGACAACACCGATCGTCGGGTTCTTCTTCGCAGCGCCATCAGCGGCAAATGCCGACGACATCTGGGTGAGGCCAACACAAAGACCAAATACAAACAGCTTCTTGAGACCATTCATGGCGAGCTCCTTTTGATTTGCCGATATGGTGTGGAGTTGTCGGTGCCACACCAACACCGATAACTCACTTCTTGCGATTGATGTCCAGCAGGAGGGCGCCGATGATGATCGACCCCTTGACGATCTGCTGGTAATAGGACGAGACATTGAGCAGGTCGAGGCCATTGTTGATGACGCCGATGATCAGCGCGCCGACGATGGTCCCGCTCAACTTGCCGAAGCCGCCCGAAAGGCTCGTGCCGCCGATGACGACCGCGGCAATCGCGTCCAGCTCATAGCCCACGCCGATATTCGGCTGCCCCGTCGTGATGCGCGACGCCTGGAGAATGCCGGCCAAGCCGGCCAGTCCCCCGGCCAATGCGTAAACGTAGATCTTGACCCGGTCGACGGAAATGCCGGCCGCCCGTGTTGCCTCGTCGTTTCCACCCACTGCATAGACGCGGCGCCCGAAGATGGTCTTGTTCAGAATGATCGCTGCCGCCGCGATAACGACGAGGACGATGATGATCGGATACTGAACGCCAAACAGACTATTGACGGAGATGTCGTTGAAGCTGTCCGACAGATTCGAGACAGGCCGGCCATTCGATATCACCAGCGCTGCGCCGCGCGTGATCGTCATCATGCCGAGTGTCACGACGAAGGGCGCGATCTTGCCCTTTGTGATCACCACCCCATTGATCAGGCCGATGATGGTCCCACTACAGAGTCCGACAGCAAGGCCAACCGGGAGGGGAAACGCCTCGTTCTGCACCGACATGGCCGTCAATACCCCGGTGATAGCGACATATGAGCCCAATCCAAGGTCGATGCCGCCGCTCAGAATGACAAAGGTTGCGCCGACCGCCAGAACGGCGTTGATGGCCACCTGATTCAGAATGTTGGCAATGTTCGGTTGCGTCAGGAAGACGGGAGATGTGATCGAGAAGATGCCGCAGATGAGTAGCAATGCGACCACCATCCCATACTCTCGAATCTTCCCCGACACAGCCAAGTCAACGATGTATTTCATGGGTATTTTCCAATCTCAGTTGTGACTAAAGGCGTATTCCATAATTCGGGTCTCCGTCGCTTCGGCCCGGCTCAGCTGGCCGGCGATGCGCCCCGATCGAAAAACCACGATGCGATCGCTCAGGCCGATCAACTCAGGCAATTCTGATGAGACCAGAATGACGGCAACGCCCTGTTCCGCCAGGCGCTGAATCAGCTTGTAGATCTCGGCCTTCGCGCCGACGTCGATCCCGCGTGTCGGCTCATCGAGGATGAGCACACGCGGCTTGGAGAGGAGCACTTTGCCGAGGACGACCTTTTGCTGGTTGCCGCCGCTCAGCGTCGAGACGATCTGCTCGTCCGAACGGGAGCGAATCGAAAACTCGCGGACGGTAGTGGCCGACAATTCCGATTCGACGGCGTCATCGATGAATCCAAAATGACTGATGAGCCGCGGATTCTGCAGGGTCAGGTTCTTCCGGATCGACAGCCCGAGAACCAGTCCGATGTTCTTGCGATCGTCGCTGACCAAAGCAATGCCGTGGCTCAGCGCCGCCGCCGGTGAGTCGATACTGACCGCTTCGCCATCAACCTTAACGACGCCCGATGTGTATCGATCGAGACCGTAGAGGCAGCGCATCACCTCTGTTCGTCCCGCACCCATCAGGCCGCCAAAACCGACGACTTCGCCCGCCCGGACATTAAAGGTGATATCGGCAAAGACGCCGGTTCGCTCGAGCGCCAGCACTTCAAATACAACATTGCCGGGCGCGCTTCGTTCCCCGGTTGAAAACAGCCCGGCGAGTGGACGTCCGACCATGGAAGCGATGACCTCCTGCTGTGTCGTGTCCTTGATTCTCCCCGACCCGACAAGTCTCCCGTCACGAAGTACCGTGTAGTCGTCCGCGATGGAAAAGATTTCTTTCATCTTGTGCGAGATGTAGATGATTCCTGCGCCTCGCTCGGTCAGGCCGCGCATGATCTCGAACAGTCTCTCGATCTCACGGTCTTCCAGCGCCGAGGTTGGCTCATCCATGATCAGGATGTCGGCATTCCGGGAAATGGCCTTCGCAATCTCGATCAGCTGACGCTGCGAGACGTTGAGGTTGCGCATCATCTCGCCGGGGGAAAACTCGAGGCCCAACCGTGAAAGCGCTTGTTCGGTATCGCGAAAGAGCCGCCGCTTATCGACAAAGCCAAGTTTCGTCAGCTTTGGCTCATGACCGAGGTACATATTTTCGGCAATCGACAGGTCCGGCACATACATCAACTCCTGATGGATCATCGCGATGCCCAGGTCTTGCGACTGCTGAGTACTCATCAATTGCTGCTCTTCGCCTCTGATATACACCCGCCCGGAGCTGGCCTGGTGAATGCCTGCCAAAACCTTCATCAGCGTCGACTTGCCGGCCCCGTTCTCACCCAGCAGGGCATGAACCGAACCCGGTCGCAGCTCAAGGTTGATTCCCTCGAGGACCGATACGCCGCTAAAGGACTTGCTAATCTCGCTCAGCTTTACGAGTGCAGATGTCATCCGTACTACCTTCTGCGATCAGTTGTTTCACACATATCTCGTTCGGACAGCCCGGCGAATCCTGGACGGTTGCTGAGCTTCTTCGGAGACGTTCTCGGAGAAATGAACCTCGGCGCACGCAATGCCAAAGTTCGTTCCCCGAACACGATTGGCGTGTCGTGCAGCACTAGCCCAGGAAGTTCTTCTTCAGGAACTGCAGCGACTTCGCGATGCGATCGTTCATCTCTTGCGGCGTCGCGCCGTCGCTCAGATCTCGCCAGACCTTGATGTCCTTGCCGACCTCTCCACCCATGAGTAGGAACGGCTCCATGACGATGCCCTTGTTGAAATTGATGTCTCTGAGGGCCTTACCGATCTCACTCCACGGTAGCGATCCTTCGCCCGGGAGCTTTCTGTTGCCTTCGCCAACGTGCAATTGTGCAAGCCGGTTCTTCGCGCGGCGAATCGCGTCGGGAATGTTGTCTTCCTCGATGTTCATGTGGAAGGTATCGAGCAGGATGTTCACGTGGTCGTTGCCAACCTCGTCACAGAACTGATTGGCTTCATCGACCGTGTTCATGACGTGAGTTTCGAAACGATTGACGACTTCGAGCCCCATCTCGATGTTGTACTGCTCGGCCACCTTGCCTAGTTTCTTGACACTTTCGACACCGCGCGCCCAAATCGCTGGCTTGTCAAGATCGGTGTAGTCGTTCGGCCAATACGTGTACTGCACGCCCACCAAAGTTCTCGAATCGAGCTTGTCCATCGCCTTCATGATGTCGGACAAGTATTGGATGCCGCGCGCACGGGTCGCTTCGTCGACCGCGGCGACATCCTTGTCCTTTGCTGGACCGATGTTACTGGTGAGCGTCAGGCCAAGGTCCTTGGCGAGCGCCTTCAGTCGGGCCAGTTCGTCATCGGACATGGATACCAGGTGCCCCCCGCCAACCTCCATGATGTCAAACCCGAGACTAGCAATCTTCTTCGCCGTCTCGAAGTAATCACAACTCCATTCATTGCCCCAGTATGAGTACAGTGTTCCGAACTTCATGACTTACCTCTTTCCTTTGTGCCGTAGCACTTTTGTCAAAAAACCTACATGAGCGGCGAACTCGCGCCAACACGACACGACAACAGTTTTTGAGAACACAGAGGCTCATTGCCCGTCTCTATTGCCGCTGCCTTTATCAAAGTTCCCTTGCAATCCGCGAATCAAAATCGCCGCTATCTCGCCCCTTTATTGCCGTCAATTTGTTTATTGCGTCTGCAAACCAATTAGAATTTTTGTCATTCTTAAAAACCCAGTTCTTTCCAGAATGTTCGCGTGGATTCGACAGACCGGCCGGTTCAGCCGCTTCGTCCGGCCCGGTGATAAAGATCAAGTACGTTGCAGACCCTATCGATCGCAAGATCTTGTGGATTCGCCAACAGTCGCCCGGAGCGGATCGCCTGATATTGCAAAGGCATGTATTGGCTAAGCAGGCCATCGGTCAAGCGACCGGCGAGATTAGCGAAAAGAACTTCCTGCGCACGACAGACGTCCGGGTGTCCCAGGTAATAGCGCGCCCGGTCGGAATAGCTGAATGCCAGCTTTCGCTCGATTTCGTCGGCGCTCCCGGTGTAGTAGCTCTTCCAATAACCTGGATCGCGTCTCATCGTATTCAAGAGCGTCTGCCGGAAATTCGACGACTGGGCGGGCGACAACTCCTTCTCCATCATCTCAAGGGCGAACAACCCTTCCCTGAGCGCAAAAGTAAGCCAAGGACCCACTTTCAGGACGAAGTAGTGATTTCGCACCATCGCATCCAGATTTTCGGCGCTTTGGTAGTCGGTCGAATGAGCCTCATACACCAAACCCGGGGATGCTTCGATCGTCGACGCCAGATCCATGGACGGCACGAAGTCATGAACGTGCGCGTCACCAAACTCGACGCCCGGTTGTATCACCAGGGCTGTAACGCGCTCCCACGCAGCCTCGAGCCCACCATCGACGAATGCCGAGCGAAACGCTGCCAGTGTCGCCCTGACATCACTCGGTGTCGTCACCGCAATGGCCTCATCCTCGGTGACCCCACCCGGCACGGGGACTTCCGTACCAATGACGTAGATCGGCTTGCCATCCGGATCAGCAACGCTTTCCGCCGTCCGCGCCATTTCGACACATCGCTTCACGATGACTTCGGGACTTAACGGCAAGGTGTCGTCAGCGCAGACAAAACTAGCATCCAGGTGAATCTTCCGGTAACCGGCCGTCACATACTGCTCGACCAGTTTGCACGCCTCGACCATCGCCGCCGAGCCGGCTTGCATTCGCCAACTATTGGGCCCGAGATGATCGCCCCCGAGCAGAATCTCGCTGATCGGAAAGTTCTCATTCTCAGCCAGCGAATTGACCATCGAGACGAACTGCGGCGGCGTCATTCCGGTATAGCCGCCGTACTGATCGACCTGATTCGAAGTCGACTCGATTAGTGCGAAGGTGTTGTGGCGTTTGGCCGAGCGAAGCGCAGCTCGCAAGACAAGGGGGTGCGCCGAGCAGACCGATACAGCGACACCGCCTCGCCCTTGACGATTTGCGTTCTTTAGCTCGATGAATTTCGACGTAGCACTCATAGGTAGTCTTGATTGAGCATGTTTCTTTTCAATGCAACTCAGGTCGCCGCGCATCACGCCGATTCGGCCGTATCCGCCGAATAGCCAGATGAGATTTCACGGGCGAACAGCTTGGTCAAGTCCCGCATTCCAAACCTGGCACGCATGCTGATAGTTCCCTAACTGACGCGCTTGTGGAACCTAGACCAATGGGCGTTTCATCATTTCGGCGACGCTATCCGAACTGATCTTCCCTTCCATCGGGCCGAACGCTGATGTATTCAGAGCGGCCGTGGCGGTCGCCATGCGCGCACACTCTTCGACCGATTTCTTCTCGATCAGGCCGCAGAGGAAAGCCGCATCAAACGAGTCGCCGGCACCAGTGGGATCAATCGGATCGATCTGATGCACGCCGAGATCAAAGCGGCCATCGCGGGTAAACACGGTGCAACCCTTCGATCCGCGCTTGAGCGCGATGATTTCTAGCTTTGGATTGACAAACAACTTCTCGACGGCCGCTTCAATTGTCGGTTTCCCCGACAACATCAACAATTCATCGACGCCAGGTTGAAGAACAGCGCAGTGCTCGAGAACCGGCAGGATGATCTCTTCAAAGCCGCGCGGCCCGAGGAGTTCGATGCGGACGTTCGGATCAAACGAAACCTTGGCGCCGGCATTCACAAAAGCGTTCAAGGTCTTGATGATTTCCGCCCGGAAGCCCTCGTTCGCAAGCAAGGAACAGCCCATAACGTGGAAGAAGGCCGGTCCGCTGATTTTCGACACATCCGGCGCCAAGGCCATTGCCGCCGGGGTATTGCCAATGTGGTAGATGAACTGCCGGGAACCGTCGCCCCGGTAGGTTACGAATGCGACGCCGGTGGCAATACCATCGACCTTGTCCACAAAACGGCAATCAACACCATCCTTTTCCAGTCGATCCAGTAAGCACTTGCCGAAATCATCGTTGCCAACGCCGCCGATGATTCCGGCCTGATGCCCTAGGCGAGCAGCCGTATCAATGAAAATCGCCGGCGCACCGCTGGGATACGGACCCAAAAACTCACCCGCCTCAAACATCGACATATCTGCGCGCGGACGCATAATTTCAACGAGCAATTCGCCCATGGTCCAGATAGCTGCCATACCACGACCTCTCTGAGATAGTTTGTTGTCTGTGCAACCGTATTTGTTTATTGTGTCAGCAATCAAATTGACAAGTCAAGCACCAGAGAGCATTATTTTTTCTCGATCGTTGCGCATCCCAACACCGGCTTGCACAATGGCGAAAGGATCAATAACCAACCACATTTGTGGTGCAAAACATGCCCGTCCTCGTGCATCGGCAACGATGCGAGGCGGTTTTTAAGAAAAGCAACTAAAACCGAGACTTTCAAAAGTGGCCACCCCGCAATCCATTCGCTATCTGAATAAGGTTCAAGCCCTCAATGCCATGTTCCGTGGCGGCGGCATGAGCCGGTCCGACCTGGCCAGGCGCCTGGGGCTTAACCGAGCAAGCGTGGGCTATATCGTCCAGGACCTGCTGGCCGAAGGACTCGCCGTCGAGCACCCGGAAGCCGAGCGCGCGGATGGCACTCAGCGTTCTGGGCGGCCGGGTATTGTGGTTTCTCTCAACCCCGCCGGCGCGGAATTTGTCGGGGTTGAAATCGGTGTCGATCACATTACTGTCGCCATCGTTGATCTTGTCGGCAACGAATGCTGTCGGCATTCAGTCGATTACGCGACCGCCACCAAGTCGCCCAAAGTCGGATTGCGGAAGGTCACCGATCTCGTCTACGAGACAATTGAGTCACGGATGGAACGCAAGTCACGCGTAAACGGTGTCTGTGTTGCAGTGCCCGGTCTTATCAGAGACGGCGTAGTCGTTAATGCGCTGATGCTTGGATGGCGCGATTTGCCATTGCAATCCATTCTCCAGGAAACGCTGGGGCCGGAAATGAAGGTGATGGTGGAAAATGATGCCAATGCACTAGCCATCGGCGTCACTTACCCGATGCCATCCAATCCGACAGATACCGTCGCCTGCCTGAACATCGAAAATGGCGTGGGCGGCGGTATCGCCATCGGTGGCAAGCTATTCCGTGGCGCCGCAGGTTTTTCCGGCGAGTTCGGGCAACTGCCTCTTGGCGGCAAGGGTTTCTGCGCCGGCCCCTTCCGGCCAGGCCATCTCGAGTCCTACATAGGAAAAGAAGCCGTTCTGGCTCGCTATCAGGCAAATGGCGGTGGCGCCATCCAAGACTTTCACCTTTTCCTACAGGCGCTCGGACGACAAGAGAAGGAAGCCGTCAAGACCGCATATGACTGGGCCGACCGCCTCGCACAAGGTCTCACACAAGTCATCCACGTGATCAATCCCGGAAAAATAGTGCTCGGTGGCTCGGTTGCACAAATCTACCCGCACGTGCAGCAGCGAGTGCAAAACACCGTCGAAAAGGAGTTTCTCGCTGGCTTCCCGCTTCCCGACATTGGACTACCTTCGTCCAATACGGGCGGAACCGCTTTTGGTGCTGCATGCCTCCTTCACCAATTCATGTTTTCGGTTGACGAAGAGATTGTGCACGCAACCGGCGACTCGCCGATGCCGATCCGGTCGTCGAACAGTCGGCGCTCGACGCAAAGAGAACTGTAGTTCGTGATGCAAACTGGCTGACGCCCCTCAACTCGACAATTTCGATCCACGCTTCCGCCCAACGCTCGGTCACCCTTGCACTTCTCTTCTTTCGCGCAGGAGCGCTCGTGCCGGGCGCGCAAAAAAATCCCGTGCTGAACTTGCACGGGATCTAAGCCCATCTTGACGATGGGGGAGGAGGGTTGATGAAACACAGCTATCCGCTGAGTGGCAACAATCGCGAAGGCCTCCTATGCGAAAATACCGACTATTCCTTGCGCTGAGGAGCCTCCTTGAGCAATTTGGTGCTTGTGATCAGCGCTGACAAATCGCTGACCATGTTTTCACGTGAGAAGCACGCGCTTCCGGCAACGAAGACATCGACGATCCCTCGCCCATAATCATCGATGTTTTGCCGGGAAACACGGCCATCGATCTCGATTATCGTATCCAGCCCGCGATTTTCGATCATGGTTCGCAGAGCCCTGATCTTGCGATCAGCGTAGTCCGCCTGTGTTTCTGAATTGGTGAGCGAGAAACCGGGGTTGGTCAGCATGAGAAGAACGGCGTCGCATTCGTCGAGGTCATTCGTACGCTGCTAAGCGCGACCTGGAATCGGGAGGTCTGCCTCAGCGTAAACTTTCCCGACACCGAAGCGCACAACGTGAAGGGGATCAAGGTCACCACGCAGGGAATGGGAACCGTGAAAGGCATTACCGTTACTTCGGTGCCCGATCCGGACGGTGAAAACTACTATTGGCTCCGAATCAAGAACGGCGACCAAGGCGATCACGACTCAAGTGAAGCATTTGCGGTGGAAAACGGCTATATCTCGGTTACGCCGCTGGATCATGAGCGCACATCGGACGATTGCAGAAGTGCGTTGTTGAAAGCGCTTGCCGTATAGCAAGTCGCTTACCGCGCCATGTGGCGCGCCTGCCTTATGGTAGCTGCAGGTTGGTCGATGACAGCGAATGCAGGTGATTTCTGGAGGGCAAGTACCCGGCACATTGCCGCCACACATTGCCTGACCAGGCAACGTCGGCTGTGGCCGATAATCCGCCTGGCAATTTTTCAGAGCGCGATGGTGGCGGGTTTAAAATGAGAATGTGTGGCGGTTTTGCGAAGAAAACTGGTGGCGGAATACGTGCGAATACTCAGGCAGCTTCACGCGTGCCGCTTGTAGCGATTGGCGCTCCGTGGGCAGATTCCATGTCGGCACAGACCACACAGAGCCCACTTACGATGCCGGATACACGACTGCATGCGCTATCCAACAGCCAAACCCATCGATCAGTTTCCTTGCTTTTTTGGGGGAGTCCATATACGTAGGATTATGCGTATGGGCTATATTAACTGTGTCTCGTTATCAATTTCTAATCATACGGATAGAGAATTCGCAGTAGCCCCCCTTCCCATCCGACCTTTTAGCCTGATTACAAGCGCCATATAACCTCGGGGTCTAATTCTATAGCAATATATTATTTCTTTGATATAAATAGTCCGCGTAAACTTATTCAAGTTGATCTGCAGGATCTCACTAAAAAAGGAGGCCCCGTGGCTAATTCATCTCAAAAAATCCGTTAGGCAACATAATTGTGTAAATAAACAATTACTTGCGACTCACTAACCATTACTAACGCACCGGAA
>JAGNOM010000028.1 GCA_017990155.1 Propionivibrio sp.
ATGGCGAGCCGGTGGAAAGGGCAGGAAACCAGCGTGGACACAAGGAGAAGGCGCAATTATAGCCGAGAGCACCGGTAGCCGGACCGCGCGCATCCCGAACCCGGCTGCCATACGGCCTGGGTACCGCTGGGCGCGATAGCCCGATCGATCGCGAGGCGATTGTCGGCCCCTTCTCCTGCCGCCCAAAATAAGTGCTAAAGTTCGGCAGATTTTGGCCGATAGCCCATCAGGGAACGAATATTTGAGGTTCTATCATGAAGATCGACAGTTCAACCAAACCTGCGGGCGCGCCACTCATCAAGGAATCGCGTGGTCAACAAGCGCCCAGCAAATCCAGCCCGACCGGTGATGACGTTCGCCTGAGCGCGCTTTCGACCCAGCTCATTGCATCGGACGACGCGCAGTCGTTTGATGCCGGCCGGGTTGCAGAAATCAAGCAGGCCATCTCGGACGGACGATTCACGATCAACGCGGGGGCGATTGCCGACCGCCTGATCGCCTCGGCCAAAGAACTCGTCGATTCGCAACGGCAGGCTTGATCTTGACTCAACGGGGAAAGCCTTCCGTGGATCACAGTGATCTGCGGATGCTGATCGAGAACGAGGCGCAACTCCTGGACCAGTTCGTTGACCTGCTTCGTCGCGAACAGATCTCGCTCAGCCAAGGCGCGGCTGAAGACCTTCCCGAATTTGCCGAACAGAAGAACGGACTGGTGATCCAGCTGAATCAGTTGTCTGCCCGTCGCGCAGCCTTTCTTCAAGCCCGTGCTTTCTCCCCGGATCGTGCCGGTATCGACGCGTGGTTTGCGCAAGCGCAAGACCTGAATGCGACCAACGCCTGGCAGAAAGTACTGACGCTTGCGGCGGACGCCCGAGAACTGAACCGGGTCAACGGCGAGCTGATTCAAATCCGCATGCAGTTCACAGCGAAAGCGCTCGAAGCGCTCAGCGGCGCGAAGAACTCGCTCGAACTCTACGGCCCGGACGGGCAATCCACGAAACCAGGCAGTCGAAGAATCAACGACGCGGTCTGACGCGTCACGTTCAACCAGTCCTCAAGGGGCTGACGCCGACCCAACGGTCGTATCTGGCTTGGCCTCCAGCCCGACCTCTTGCCCCTTCTCCGGAACCGTCGAATCGATCAGTATCGTGACCCTCCGGTTGCGTGCGCGACCATCGGCCAGCACATTCGGCTCAACGGGTCTGGTATCGGCATAGCCGATCGCCGTGAGACGCTCCGCCGCCACGCCCGAATCGGCAAACAGGCGCAACACGGTCGTCGCGCGTACCGCCGAGAGTTCCCAATTCGACGGAAACTGCGGCGTGTTGATCGGCACGTTATCGGTATGCCCTTCAATGGTGATCGGAAACTCGGTTGGCGCCAGAACTTCTGCGATCGCGCTCATGGCCTTGATCAGCGGCGGCTGAAGAAGCGCCTGACCGGGCGAGAAAAGAATGCTGTCGTTGATCTCGATCGTGACGCCGCGGCTGGTCTCGATGACGCGCACCTTTCCTTGCTCGATGAGCGGCGCCATCACGTCCAGAATGTCCTTGGCCACATTACGCATGGTATCCCGCTGCTTCTGCTTGGCGACATCGGGCGCTTTCAACACACCACTGGGCTTTTTCGGCAGCGGTATCGGCGGGTTGATGGCCACCGGAAGCGGCGCCGTATCACCGACCACTTGAACGTTGCGAAAAGCCGTCGCCATTGATTCGCTGAGGATTCGGTACTTGCCCTCGTTCACCGAAGACAAGGCGTACATCACGACGAAGAAGGCAAAAAGCAGCGTGATGAAATCGGCGTACGAAACCAGCCAGCGCTCGTGGTTGTCGTGTTCTTCTTCGGGCTTCCGGCGCGCCATGGGCTAGAAGATGTAACCCTGCAAACGGCTCTCGATGATGCGCGGGTTGTCGCCGTTGGCAATGCCGACCAGGCCGTCGACGATCATTTCGCGTTGCACGATCAGGCGGTTGATGTGCGCCTTGAGCTTGTTCGACATCGGCAGGAAAACCAGATTAGCCAGCCCGACACCGTAGATCGTCGCGACAAAAGCCACGGCAATCCCGGCGCCGAGTTTGGAGGGTTCGGACAGATTCTCCATGACGTGAATGAGCCCCAATACGGCGCCGAGGATGCCGATCGTCGGCGAGTAGCCGCCCGCCGCTTCCCAAATTTTTGCCGAGAGTTTCAGCTCCTGCTCGTAGGTATTGATCTCGACCTCCATGACTTCGCGCAAGCGCTCCGGTTCGGCGCCGTCGACCAGCAGTTGCAGTCCTTTCCGGGCGAAATCGTCCTTCAACTGATTCATCACGTTTTCCAGCGCCAACAGACCTTCTCGGCGCGAGACCTGGCTCCAGCTGGCGATCTGCTTGATCAGTTGCTGGTAGTCCACGACCGGCGGATACCAGACCCAGCGAACCATCTTCACGCCACGGACGAATGTCGCGTACGGGCTTTGCAGCATCACCGCGCCCATCGTCCCGCCCAGCACAATCAACAGGGCCGTTGGCTGGGAAAGCGATCCGACGTGGCCGCCTTCAAGAATCTGTCCACCGACGATGGCGACGATGCCCAGCAACAACCCCAGAATGCTGATCTTATCCATTACGCTTGGCTTTCTTTTTTATCTTGACGCCCGCGTCACCGAAAATCTTCGCACGCAGCCGGGCCACGGCCTGACTGTGGAGCTGACAGACTCTGGATTCCGTGACCCCCATGACTTCCCCGATCTCGCGCAGATTGAGATCCTGCTCGTAGTAGAGCGCCATCATCAACTTTTCGCGTTCGGGCAGCGCTTCAATTCCCTGGACCAGCATACGACGAAGTGCGTCCTCCTCGAGAATCTTGGAAGGTTCCGCCGAATCATCGGTCAGATGGCGCTCGAGAAAATCCTCGTCGCCGTCTTCAACCATGTCCTCGAACGAGATGAGCTGATGCCCGCGCGCATCCTGCAGCATCTTCTGATACTCGGTGAGCGACATGCCCAGCGCGTCAGCCAGCTCCTTCTCGCCCGGCGCTCGCCCATACTGCTGCTCAAGCTGCGCGATCGCCTCTTCGATCCGGCGAAAGTCGCGCCGAAGGCTGCGCGGAAGCCAGTCGTTCTCGCGCAAGCCGTCCAGCATGGCGCCGCGCACGCGTTGCGCCGCGTAGGTTTCAAACTGCGCCCCCATCCCGGCTTCAAAGCGGCCGATAGCGTCAAGCAGGCCCATCATGCCGTTCTGAACCAGGTCATCGACCTGGACACTGGAAGGCAAGCGAGCCATCAGGTGATAGGCGATACGCTTTACGAGAGGAGCGAAGCGCTGTACCAGCTGATCCTTGTTGATTTGGCCAGCAGCGTTATACATGGATGGGGATATCAGGCGTAAATGGCAACCGGGTCAATTTGTTGGCTCAAGTGTAGCAGCTGTTGAACAAACTGCTCGAGCCCGCCTGATTGCTGGCCCGGCACCGGCCAACTCAAGATCCCTGCGGCGATTGAGCGATAAGCCCTGGACGCCGGCGCCTCGGGAAACAGTCCTGAAACCGGCTGAGCAAGACAGGAAGACTGCTTCAGACTCTCGTCCAGCGGCACGCAGCCGGCAAATTCGAGGCGAGCGACGCCACGGCTGCGCGCCACCTTGGCGATGTTCCCGTAGATCGCCTTGGCCTCTTCCAGGCTGCGCACTTTCGTGACGAGGATGCGAAAGTTCTTGCGCGCATATCCGAGACTGACTTTCTTGATCAGCGCGTAGGCGTCGGTAATCGACGCGCCCGTCGCTGAAATCACGATGACCGCGTCGTGCGCGGCCAGCCCGAGCGGGGAGAATCCGAGGGGATGATCCAGCGATGCATCAACCAGGATCACATCGGGAGAACGCTCAATTCCGGTGAAGCTCGCGATCAATGCCGATTGCTGACGCGCGCTCAAGGAACCAAGCTTTCTCACCGCCTGGGCGGCCGGCAGGATTCTGACCCCGGGAGCTACGGTGACAAGCACGTCCGCCAGTTGCTTTTCGCCGTTGACCACGCGCAACAGATCGTGCCGCGCCAGGGCGCCAAAATACGAAGCCGTCACATTCCGGGTGTTTTCGTCGAGAATCAGGACTTCCCTGCCTTGCCGCGCCAGAAGTGCAGCGACGTTGGCCACCAGAACGCTCTTGCCTACGCCCGTACTGCCGGACGCGAAGGTCACGACACGCGGCTGGTCCCGGCCAAACAGGCGGCGCAATCCGTCCGCCTGATCACCGTGATAACTAGCCACGACGTCCTCCCGCGACAGCCACCGGCGACCCGGCCGTGGCCATCACGAGACCCGGCTCAAGGCCGTCGAGCCGATGCGGCGAAACCTCCGGCACGTCCTTGAAAGCGCGATGCAGCAAGTAGGTGCGATTGGGCAGGTGCAGGTCTTCCGGCACGCGCTGCCCGTTCGAAACGTAGTGCAGGCGCAGGTTGTGGCGAATGATGACATCGAGCGATGACGCAAGACTCGCAGCCTCATCAACCTTGCTCAGGATGCAGCCAGCGAGATCCGGTCCGTTGTAGGCGCGCACGACATCGTCCAGCGTATCGCCACGGCTCGTCGCGCAAAGCAGGAGCAAGCGCTTGACGTTGCTGTTCCCGAACATCGCCACCTGTTCGCCGACCATGCGATCGCGCTGGCTCATGCCCATCGTATCGACCAGCACCATGTGCTTGTGCCGGAGGTCGAACAGCGTCTGCTTCAAATCGTCGGCATCCTTCACCAGGTGCACCGAGACGCCGAGAATGCGACCGTAGATTCGCAGCTGCTCATGCGCGCCGATCCGGTAGCCGTCCGTCGTGATCAAGGCCACCTTGCTCGCGCCGTGGCGCAGCACACAGCGCGCCGCGAGTTTCGCCGTCGTCGTCGTCTTGCCAACGCCGGTCGGCCCGACCAACGCGTAGACGCCACCACGATCAACGATGTCGCTATCGGCGTCGATGGTCAGGAAGGAGCGATCGGCAATACTCTTGACCCAGGCCAGCGCTTGTGTCGCGCTGAGTTCACGCGGCAAGTCGACCAGTAACTCACGCGCGAAGCGCGGCGAAAACCCGGCGTCGAGCATCTGCCGCAGGATTTCCGTCTTGACCGGTTCCGAGCGTGCGGCCTCACCCCAGGCGGCGCCGGCAAAGTGCTGCTCGAACATCTTGCGCAGCGAGCGGATTTCCTCCATGACTTCGGCCGGCACGACTTCTGCCTTGGGTTTTTGATCGTTGCTCACATTCAGCATCGGGCTGCGTTCGATCTGCGGCGCTGGCCGCGGCGCCAAGGGAGGAACGCTTGGTTTGGGAGCCACCGGGCGGTTGGCGGTGACATTCGCCGAGGACAAGCGCACGCTGTAGTCGTCATCCTTCACTGGCTCGCTTCGCGCTGGCGAAGAGATGATCAGGTCCATTTCGCCAGCCGCCACGGCCATGATTTCCACACCGCCGGGAATCGCTCGATTGGACAGGATGATCGCGTCCGGTCCGAGAAGCTCCTTGACTTTGTGCAACGCGTCCCGTGCCGTTGCCGCGATGAATTTCCTGACGTTCATACCCTACCTCCGATAATCGAGGTGACCTTGATTATTTTGTTTTCCGGCACTTCGCTGTGTGCGAGCACCTTGAGTTGAGAAATGCCGCGCCGCAGGAAGCGGGACAGCAAAATGCGCAAATTGCTTGAAACGAGAAGCACGGCCGGCAATCCGAGTTGCTCCTGGCGCTGCACGGCAGCGGCGGTCTCGCGAATCAATGTGTCGGCCAGGCTGGGCTCGATACTGGCATTTTCGCCAGCACCGGCAATGGCCTGCTGAAGAATCCGCTCAAGCTGCGGATCCAGCGACATGACCTGCATCTCGTTTCCGCTCGGATAAAGCTGCTGAACGATCGAACGCCCAAGCGCAACCCGGACCATCGCTGTGAGTGTTTCGGGATCCTGCGTCCGCACGGCGTTTTCCGAAAGCGACTCGATGATGCTGCGCATATCGCGGATGTGGATGCCTTCGTCGAGCAGGTTCTGCAATACCTTCTGCAAGTTGCCAAGCGGCAGGACTTTGGGCACAAGATCCTCGACGAACTTCGGCATTTCCTTGGCCAGATGATCGAGCAGCGCCTGCGTTTCCTGGCGACCGAGCAACTCGGAGGCGTGCGACAGAATTAGGTGATTGAGATGCGTCGCCGTGACCGTGCTGGCATCGACGACGGTGTAGCCATAGGCCTGCGCCTGTTCGCGCAGTGCGGTATCGATCCACACCGCCGGCAAACCGAAGGCTGGATCCTTGGTGACCGTGCCCGGCAGTTGCCCCACGACGCGCCCCGGATTGATCGCCAGCAGATTGCCGGGGAATGCTTCGCCCTGGCCAATCTCGACCCCTTTCAGCAGGATCCGGTAGGCATTGGGCTTGAGCTCGAGGTTGTCGCGAATATGCACCGGCGAAACGAGGAAGCCGACTTCCTGCGCGAACTTCTTGCGGATCCCGCGAATCCGGCGCAGCAATTCACCGTCCTGCGCTTTGTCGACGAGAGGAATCAGACGGTATCCGACTTCCAGCCCGAGAACGTCGAGCGGCGCCACGTCCGCCCAGCTCGCTTCCTGTGTTTCGGCCGCTACCGTTGGCGCCGCGGCAACCGGAACCGGGACCGCAGCGACGCGCTCGCGGCGCTCCATGCTCCAGGCCAGCGCGCCCAAGCCACCGGCCAGAAGGAGGAAGACAAAATTCGGCATACCGGGAATCAGTCCCAACAGCCCGATAATGGCGCCCGACAATCCAAGCACCTTGGGATTGTTGAAGATCTGGCCGATGAACTGCTGCGAGAGGTCCTGGGTATCGCCCACACGGGTGACGACCATGCCCGCGGCGATGGAAATGATCAGTGCGGGAATCTGTGCGACCAGGCCGTCGCCGATTGTCAGCAGCGTGTACGTCTTGGCCGCCGTTCCGGCGTCGAGACCATGCTGCATCACGCCAACGAACAGTCCGCCGATGATGTTGATGAACATGATCAGGATGCCGGCCACGGCATCACCACGGACAAACTTGGAGGCACCGTCCATGGAACCGAAGAAATCGGCCTCCTCGGCGATGGTCGCCCGACGTTTCCTGGCGTCGTCCTCGCCAATCAGGCCGGCATTCAGGTCGGCGTCGATGGCCATCTGCTTGCCCGGCATGGCGTCCAGCGTGAAACGCGCGGCGACTTCGGCAACACGGCCAGCACCCTTGGTGATCACGACGAAATTGATGATGACCAGAATCGCAAAAACGACGATACCAACCGCGAAGTTGCCACCGACAAGGAAGTGCCCGAAGGCATCGATCACTTGCCCCGCAGAACCCGGCCCTGCATGTCCTTCAAGCAAGACAACGCGGGTGGATGCGACGTTGAGCGACAAACGCAGCAACGTGGTAATCAGCAAGACGGTCGGGAAAACCGAAAAATCAAGCGGCTTCATCACGTTGATTGCGACCAGCATGACGATGATCGAAATCGCAATGTTGAAGGTGAAGAAAAGATCGAGCATGAATGGCGGCAGCGGCAGCACCATCATCGACAGGATGAGCAGGATGAGGAAAGGCCCGGCCAACTGCTTGGCCCCGCCACGACCAAAGAGATTTTGAAGCGCCAGCGCCGCGTTAGCCATGCGCCACCTCCACGGCCAACTCGGCGGGAATCACTATTTCACGCGGCGGCTGCGGATACGCACCACCCACCTGACGCCAGTTGGTCAGCTGATAGACATAGGCCAGCACTTCGGCAACCGCCGAATACAGCGTCGAGGGGATTTCCTGATCGAGTTCCGTATGCCGATACAAGGCGCGCGCAAGCGGCGGCGCTTCGAGCATCGGAACGCCGTTTTCGGCACCGATCGCGCGGATTCTCAGAGCGATTTCACCCATCCCTTTGGCCAGCACCTTGGGCGCGCCCATGCCGCTCTTGTAGGCCAGTGCCACGGCAAAGTGCGTCGGATTGGTCACGATGACGTCGGCTGTCGGCACCGCACCCATCATGCGTTTGCGCGCGGCCTCACGCTGAAGCTGACGGATACGACCCTTGACCTCGGGGTTGCCCTCCATCTCCTTGCCTTCCTGCCGGACTTCTTCCTTGCTCATTTTCAGCTTGTCGTAGTATTGCCAGAGCTGAAACGGCACGTCGACGGCAACGATCAACACCATCGCCAGAACGATCATCAGAAAGCTGTAGTTGATCAACTGCCCAGCCGAAGCCAGCCCGGCGTCAACGGTCTGGCCGAACAGCGCGAAGAAATCGTCGTGCCGTTTCCACAACACCCAGATCGCCACCCCGCCAACCAGCAAGGCTTTTGCGACGGCCTTGACCAATTCGACCAGGCCGCTCCACGAAATAAGTCGCGTCAGGCCCTTGATCGGGTCGAGCCGGCCAAAGTCGGGGTTAAGCGCCTTGACCGAAAAATTCCAGCTCCCGAGGACAAAAGGAGAAAACAGCGCAGCGGCGATCAGCAGGAAAAACAGCGGAGAAAATGTCATCAAGGCATCCAGCGACAGGTCCGCCAAACGCAGCACGAGGAATTTCGGCTCGCGAACCAGTTGCTCATCAAGGGTCAGGCCGCGCCTCAGGATCGCCGACATTCTCTGCGACATCCATGGGCCGGCAAACCAGAAAGCACCCGCAGAAACGATGAGAACCAGGAAAGCGCTGATCTCGCGCGAGCGCGGGACCTGCCCCTCCTCGCGGGCCTGCTCAAGGCGTCTTGCCGACGCAGGCTCAGTTTTCTCGAGATCGCTTTCTTCGGCCATCGTCAGCTACCCGGTTAAGTTGGCCCAATTATATAAAAAATCTTTAAAAAATAAAGAGGTATGAGGTTTTATTTACGCCGTTTCTCGAATAGTTCCCAAAATGGCACATGCCGATGACCCTCATGGCCCAAAACGGGCTGGCGATGAACACGCTTTCGGCCGCAAGCCGTTATTTGGAGCCGAAGCGGCGAAAGCGCCTTGGCGAAGGGACGCGCCTGCGCAATTGGCGGCGGAACACGGGCCACGAATCGGAGATCTGGCGCATGACGGTGCGCGCCACGAAACACATACGGGTGGTTAGATACCCGACCCGCCTTCTTCCAGCGCCGCCTCGGGTACGGAAAAAACCTTGACCTGGCGCGGCTTGAGCCAGACACGCTGACTCTTGGCGAGATTGAGGCTGAGCGCGCGTTCGCGCGTCAGCTCCACTTCGATCAGCTCGGAGGCGTGCGCCAGTTCGACGCGCACCAGCGGACCGATGGCATGAACGTCCTGCACGGTGGCTTCCAGCCCGCCCGTCACCGGCCCATGCTCAATGTCGATATCGTGCGGCCGGACAAACGCCAGCGCTTCGCCATCAGGCGCCGCCAAAGCAGAATCCTGCCCGACGTCCGCCCAGTGACCATGCAGACGACTGTGGAAGACATTGACGTTGCCGAGGAACTGGTAGACGAACGGCGAGGCCGGATTGGAATACACCTCGTCTGGAGTTCCGATCTGTTCGATCTTCCCGTGGTTCATGACCACAACGCGGTCGGCAACCTCCAGCGCTTCTTCCTGATCGTGGGTAACGAAGACGCTGGAGATGTGCATTTCATCGTGCAGCCGACGCAGCCAGCGGCGCAACTCCTTGCGCACCTTGGTATCGAGCGCGCCAAAGGGTTCGTCGAGCAGCAGGACCTTGGGTTCGACGGCCAGTGCCCGCGCCAAGGCGATGCGCTGGCGCTGCCCGCCGGAAAGCTGGGACGGGTAGCGCTCGGCCAGCCAGTCGAGCTGAACGAGCTTGAGCAGATCCATCACCCGGCGGCGAATTTCCGCTTCCGCCGGCCGTTCTCCTTTCGGCTTTACGCGCAACCCGAAAGCGACATTTTCGAAGACTGACATGTGCCGGAACAAGGCGTAGTGCTGAAAGACGAAACCGACCTTGCGTTCGCGCGCGTGCAGGTGCGTCGCCTCTTCGCCACCAAATTTCACATGCCCGGCATCAGCTGTCTCCATGCCGGCGATGATGCGCAGCAACGTCGTCTTGCCGCAGCCCGACGGTCCGAGCAAGGCGACCAACTCGCCGGTTGGAATACTCAGATCGATGTTATCGAGCGCGACAAAGTTGCCAAAACGCTTGCCGACTCCGCAGATTTCGATGCTCATGATTTCTTCCCGCTGACTTGATCCGTCTTCTCGTTTGGCAATACCGTGTCCAGCATTTCCGTTTCCTTGCGCATCTGCCACTCGACAAGGGTCTTGGCGACCAGCGTCACCAGCGCGAGGAGTGCGAGCACCGACGCCGAAGCGAAAGCACCGATGGCGTTATATTCGTTGTAGAGAATCTCGACGTGCAATGGCAGCGTGTTGGTTTCGCCCCGAATGTGACCGGAAACGACGGACACCGCGCCGAACTCGCCCATGGCGCGCGCGTTGGCGAGGATGACTCCGTACAGCAAGCCCCATTTGATGTTGGGCAGCGTAACGCGGAAGAACATCTGCAAACCCGAAGCGCCAAGCGAAATCGCAGCCTCTTCTTCGTCCTTGCCCTGCGCCTGCATCAGTGGAATCAATTCGCGCGCGACGAAAGGGAAGGTAATGAACAAGGTGACGATGATCATGCCCGGCAGGGCAAAGACGATCTTGATGTCATGCGCCTGAAGCCACGGCCCAAACAGCCCCTGCGCGCCGAAGATCAACAGGAATACCAATCCGACGACGACCGGCGAGACCGCGAAAGGCAAGTCGATCAGTGTGATGAGCAAGCTCTTGCCGCGAAAATCGAACTTGGCGATGGCCCAGGCTGCGGCGATCCCAACTGCAATATTGAAAGGCAGCACGAACACGGCAATGAAAATGGTCAGACCGATCGCCGAACGCCCTTCCGGGTCGTTCAACGCCTGTACGTAGGCAGTCCAACCACCCTTCAACGCCTCAAAGAAGACGGCATACAAAGGCAACGCCAGGAAGAGGAAGAGAAAGCCGAGGCCGACTCCGGTCAGCGTCCAGCGCAACCAGCGTGGTTCGGCATTGGCCTTGCGCAGCGATGTGGTGCTCACAGGCTTACCCTCTGCTTTCCGTGATGCCGGTTCGCCGTCCACCACTGCAGCGCGTTAACGCCGAGCAGGAGAACGAACGAAATAATGAGCATCACGCAGGCCAGCGCCGTCGCTCCGACCACATCGTACTGTTCGAGCTTGGAGATGATCAGCAAGGGCGTGATCTCGGAAACGAGCGGCATGTTGCCAGCGATGAAGATGACCGAACCGTACTCGCCGACCGCACGGGAAAACGCCAGCGTGAAGCCGGTCAGCAGCGCCGGGAAGATCCCCGGCAGAAGGACACGGCGAAACGTCTGGAGACGCGAAGCACCGAGCGACGCCGCAGCCTCCTCGATCTCCGGTTCAATGTCCTCGATCACCGGCTGCAGCGTCCGCACGACAAACGGCAGGCCGATGAACGTAAGCGCCACGACGATGCCCACCGGCGTAAACGCGACCTTGAGCCCCAGAGGTTCAAGATGGCGACCGATCCAGCCGTTGCTTGCGTAGAGTGTCGCCAGCGTGATGCCGGCGACTGCGGTCGGCAGCGCGAACGGCAGGTCGACCAAGGCATCGACGAAGCGCTTTCCCGGGAACGGGTAGCGCACCAGCATCCACGCGACGATCAGGCCAAACACGGCATTGATGGCCGCCGCCAGCGCTGAGGCGCCAAACGTCACCCGGTACGACGCGAGCGCGCGCTCGCCGGTGGCGATATCCCAGAATTGCCCGAGGTTGAGCGAACTCGCCTTGAACAGCAACCCCGAAAGCGGCAGCAGAATCAGCAGCGACAGGTATACCAGCGTAAAGCCGAGCGATAGGCCAAAGCCGGGAAGAACGCGTTTATTCATGTTATTGAGCGCTTTCTTGCACAGCGCCCGCGCGGAAACTTCCGTTCCGCGCCGCGCCAATGGCGGTTACTTCTGCGAGTAGATCTGATCGAACGTCCCGCCATCCTTGAAGTGCGTCGGTGATGCCTTCGCCCAGCCGCCGAACAGTTCATCCACCGTGAAGGTCTTGATCTCCGGAAACTGGGCCGCGTACTTCTTCAGCGTCTCCGGATCGCGCGGACGAAGATAGTTGCGCGCCGCATTCTCCTGGCCTTCCTTGCTCCAGAGATAGTCCAGATAGGCCTGCGCCAGCTTGCGCGTGCCTTTCTTTTCGACCACTTTGTCAACGATCGCAACCGGGAATTCGGTGAGGATCGACAAGGATGGATGCACCACGTCGAATTCGCCCTTGCCAAACTCCTTGGCGATCAACTCGGCTTCACTCTCGAACGACACCAGCACATCGCCGATCTTGCGCTGCATGAAAGTCGTCGTCGCATCGCGTCCACCCGCGGCGAAGAGCGGCGCGTTCTTCAGCAACTTGCCGACGAATTCCTGCGCTGTCTTGTCGTCTCCACCCGGCTGCTTGAGCGCGAAACCCCAGGCAGCGAGGTAGGTGTAGCGGCCGTTCCCGGTGTTTTTCGGATGCGGAAGAATCACCTGCACACCCGGCTTCGCCAGATCCGACCAGTCCTTCAGCGCCTTGGGGTTGCCTTTGCGGACGATGAAGACCATCGTCGAGGTGTAGGGCGACGCGCTGTTGGGGAATTTCTTGGCGTAGTCGGCCGCTACCAAGCCCTTCTCGGCCAGGAAATCGACGTCCGAGGCCTGATTCATCGTTACCACGTCGGCCTCAAGACCGTCGGCGACGGCGCGCACCTGCTTGCTCGATCCGGCATGCGACTGCCTGAGGTCAACCGTCTCACCGGTCGTCGCCTGCCAGTGTTTCTGGAACAACGGGTTGAAATCCTTATAGAAATCGCGCGCGACGTCATAGGAAACGTTCAGCAAGCCGCCGTCCGCGAACACGGGCGACGCCAGTGCGGGAACAAGCGCAAGAATCAGGGTTCGTAGCAGTCTTGGCATTTCAATCTCCACTAAAACAAGTCGTTTTTCGTTTGCATGCCGAAACTATAAGCAGACGCTGTATATCCACAAAGTCTGTTTCTTTATGTACTTATTCATTTTTGAGATATGGCGTAATGCGTGCGAGCAATCCTGCCCCAAGCGACTAACATGGCGCCCACCGGAGTCTCCCGCACGCAAAGGCGACCCAGCCCTTCCAACCACGAACCAAACCAGCAAAGAATGACCGAACTAGCCGACATCCTCGCCCGCTTCCACGGGCACCGCTACCACGCCTATAACGATTGGGTTCGAAAGGAGCACGGTGGGCGCCTGCAGAAGGTTTCCATCGATGCCGGATTCACCTGCCCCAACCGCGACGGGTCGCTTGGCGTCGGCGGCTGCTCCTTCTGCAACAACGAAGGTTTCTCGCCCAGCTACTTGCTTGAGCAACGCGACGTCCTCAAGCAGATCGACACCGGCATCGAATTCATGCGCCGCCGCTATCCTCGTACCAAGAGCTTTCTCGCTTACTTTCAGAGTTACTCGAACACCTACGACGATCTCGACAAGCTCAGGAAAACCTACGACATCGCGCTCTCACATCCGGACATCACCGGCATCGTGATAGGCACCCGCCCGGACTGCCTCCCGGACGAAGTCCTCGACTATCTCGCTGACCTCTCAACGCGAACAATGGTGGAACTTGAAATCGGCATCGAATCCTGCAATGACGAGGTGCTGCGCGAATGTCTGCGCGGCCATGATTTCGCCTGCACACAGGACGCCATCAGTCGTGCAGCAAGGCGAGGTCTTTTCATCACCGGCCACCTGCTGCTCGGTCTTCCGCTCGAAACACGGGCAAGCCTGATCGCAGGCGCCCAGGAACTCGCAACCCTGCCGCTCGACGCGCTCAAGTTTCATCAATTGCAAATCGTACGCGGCACCCGGCTCGCCAACCAGTACCGTGCCAACCCGGAGAGCATATCGCTGCTCGATCCTGCAAGTTATCTGAACGCCGTAATCGACGTCCTCGAATATCTTCCGCCATCGATCAAGATCCAGCGACTCGGCAGTGAAGTTCCACCGAACGTACTGGTCTCACCCGACTGGGGCTTCCGCCTCTCGCGTTTCCCGGAAATGCTTGAAAAGCGCCTTGAAGAACGAGACTCATGGCAGGGCCGGCTGTGCCTTCAGAAAGCAAACGAGCCCCAGAGCAAGCGCGCGATATAATGCAAATCACGTGACAGATATCACAGGCAAAGCCAAACGGGACCCATAGCATGGGAGCATTCGACAGTGCGTTCTCAACCGCAATAAACCATCGACGATCGCGATGACGACATCCCGCACAAAGTATGAAATCCATGCCGCGCTGGCGGGAAACGGCCTGCTGTCGCTGCCGACCGACGAGTCGATGGCCGGACACCCGCTCGAACGCCGCCTCAATCGCATTGAACGCGTCGCAGCGGCTTACCGCGGCCGGATCGAAAGACGCCTCGAGAACGGCCGACTGTTCTCATTCGACACTTCCGACGCCGCAGTGCTTGCCGCGTGCGAGATGCAGCATCGATGCGCAGCCCTGCCGCAGGTTTCCGCACAACGACTTGCTCTGCGCATCGGCATCCACCGGACAACCGCCCGCGAACGATCGCGTGACAGCGATCAAGATATCGACGAAACCGCCTCGCAGCTCGGCACCACCGATGACACGATCGTCGTATCGGAACACGTCTTCCACGCACTCAATTCCGATTTGCGCAGCATCGCCCGTCCGCGAAGCGATTCCGGATCCGAGATCCCCGGTTTTCAAATCGACTGGCGTCGCGAGATTCCGTCGTCCGCCTATGGCGGCGAATCGTTCTGGCCGACGCACTACAGCGCAACGCCCGCCAGCCCCTATCTACGCTTGAGCCACGGCATGAAATCGCTGGAACTGACGGCCGAGAATCCCGTCGTCACAGTCGGCCGTGATCCATCCTGCGACCTCGTACTGACCGGCGTTCATGTCTCGCGGAATCACTGCCGGATCGAACGAAAGATCGACCGCATCGTACTGACTGACCGAAGCACCAACGGCACCTGCATCGCCACCGACGAAGGTAAAGCGCGCCTGATCAAGAACGCCTCGGTCGCACTCTACGGAAATGGACTGCTTTTCTTTGGACGGCCATTCAACGGCGAACGCCGTGGCGGCACCCGATTCGAATCCTGCTGAGTCAGCGCGGAACGCCCTGTTTCCTGCAAAGCGCGTCTGAAAACGGCCCCTTCACCGGCACCCAACCGTCGCCCGGCGAAGTCTGAGAACAAATATCGATCGCGCTCTCCGCACTGTGCCACTTATACCAAGCCGCCGGACCGGCCCAGACGACGGCACAACCCACAAGGGCAGCCACATATAAGACTCGCTTCATGGATTCTCCTGCACTTGATCGACACTGAAGGGGAAACAATTATCACGCTTGTTCGTCACGACGAACAAGCGATGCATGAATGGAGGCAATAAAGGCGGCCTTACGGTTCAAGCCGGAGCAAGCGTCAAGAAACAGCACGACACGCCCCGAAAAAGCAAAAAGCCCAACCTTGTGGGCTGGGCCGATCATATGCTTTGCTGGTTGCGGGGGCAGGACTTGAACCTGCGACCTTCGGGTTATGAGCCCGACGAGCTGCCAACTGCTCCACCCCGCGTCCGAGGAATACGCGTCAAAACAAATTGCCAAAAACTGGAGCGGGAGAAG
>JAGNOM010000227.1 GCA_017990155.1 Propionivibrio sp.
ACGCCGATTTGTGGTGTGGCGTCGGGCTCGATTCGGGTGAAGTCGGCAATCCGCCGGCAAAGTTTGCCGGCGTTTTTGCCCGGGCGCGCGAACTCGGTTTTCATGTGGTCGCGCATGCCGGCGAAGAGGGGCCGCCCGCCTACGTTTGGGAAGCATTGGATTTGCTCCAGGTCGAGCGCGTCGACCACGGCGTGCGTTCGGAGGAAGACCCGCAGTTGATGCAGCGACTGGCGAAAAGCCGCATGCCGCTGACGGTGTGCCCCCTGTCCAACCTGAAACTGTGCGTCGTCAGGGGTTTGCGCGAACATAATCTGGCGCGGATGCTGCGAGCCGGCGTGTGTGTGACGATCAACTCCGACGATCCGGCGTACTTCGGCGGCTACATGAACGCCAACTTCATCGCCACGGCGGAAGCGCTGCAGCTTGGCCGGGACGAACTGGTCGAGATCGCCAGCAACGGCTTCGACGCCGCGTTTGTGCCGGACGTGCAGAAACAGCGCTGGGCGCAGGAAATCCGCGACTACGCGGCGGGGTTTCAAAACCGCTGAGTCGGTCGCGCGTGCCGCGCTTGGGCGTCAATCCGGGTCGTTCAGGCTGATGTAGCGCTTGGAAACCTCGACCTCGGCGGTCGGAAGATCCGGCCCAAAGACGATGCGCGTCTGCTGGTCCGGGGCGTTCTGGCTGCCTGGGTTGCATGGTTCGTAGTAAACCCAGTGCGGCTGGCCGTCCAGATACTCTGACTCGAAATTTCCCCTTCGGCCGCGCTGGTCGTGGACGCGCGCGTCGGCGCCATAAACCAGCAGAATTTCATTGAATTCGTCGTGCAGTTCGACAGAGTCGTGGCGGGTATTCAATACGTGGGAAAAACACCGCTGCCCAACGTGAAAGATCTTGATCGTCGCTGACATGTTGGCCTCCCTGAAACCGAAGAGTGGCAATGGGTCGCTCTTGGTTTCCGGGTACGCATTTATGATGCCAGGCAATTCAAACACTTGTTTTCCGGTCGCTTGTGCCTATGACGAAAGTCGTACCACCGGGAAACTGTAAAGATTCCCGGCACCCGGGCGCGATCAATCAAGCTTGAAGCTCGCAACCGCCTTGAGCGTGACCTGGGCCAGTTCGTCGACCGCGACCATGCTCCGGGCGCTGGCCTGATTCATCTGCGACGCCGTGCTTACCGACTCCATGTTGCGCGTGATGCGGTCACTGGCGTCGCGCTGTTCCTGCGTGGCCGCGCCGATTCGTTCCATGCGTCGGGCAAAATCGTCCATCAAATCGCGGATCGAACGGATGGCTTCGTCGGCGTTCTCGGTGCTGTCGACGCCGTTGGCGATCCGCCCGATGGCCGCCTGCAGGCGGTGAAGGGCGTCCGCAGTGTCCTGTTTGACGCCATCGATCGTCGTGGCGATCTCGTGCGTCGATGTGCCGGTACGCTCGGCGAGCTTCCGCACTTCGTCGGCCACCACGGCGAACCCACGGCCCTGTTCGCCGGCACGGGCGGCTTCGATGGCGGCGTTGAGCGCCAGGAGATTGGTCTGGTCGGCGACGTCCTTGATCACCTGCGTCACGAGGTCGATCCGGTTCGAGCGCTGTTCGAGGCGATGCATCGACTGCGACAACTCGTCGGCCAGCGCCTGGACCGCGTGCAGCGTCTGGGCCGCTTCATCGATGCGGGCGACGGCGGCGTTGCTGCGCTCAAGGGCGTCGCGTGACTGCTTGGCGGCGTCGCCGACGAGTTCGGAGACTTCGTGGATGCCTTCCGTCAGTTGTTGCATGTCGGCCGAGCTCTTGCGCATGGCTTCGCCCTGCGCGATCGACGCGCGCGTGACGCTGTCAGCGGCTTCGTGTCCGCGCGTTGCCTCGCGCTGGAGGTCGATGGTCGTGTCGCGCACCTGCCGCATCATCGTCGACAGGCGTTCGACGAAGCGGTTGAACGCCGTCGCCAGCCGGCCGACCTCGTCATCGCCGCTTACGGCAAGGCGAACCGTGATGTCGCCGTTCTCCTCGCTCAGCGCTTCGAGCGCACGGCTGGTCGCCACCAGCCGCTGCGCGAGCATGCGTCCGAGCAGTCGTGCGGCGACGATGGCGGCCGCGAGCACCGCCAGACCGATGCCGATGCTCTTGAGCACGGCGTTCCGGATCGCCGAGTCGACTTCCTCAAGCAGCACGTCGGCGGCGACGACGAAGCGCTGGCCTTTCGGGCTCTCGACCGGCAGGTAATAGGTCCGGAATGCGCCGTAATCGGAGCTGTACTCCAGGTAGTCCGGCGTGCGTTCGGCGGCGACGCGGGCGATGGTCGCCTTCGGCGCTTCCTCGTCGTAGGCCTGCAGGAACAGGTGCTCGTATTTGGCCGGGTCCTTGAATTCCTCGTCGGTCAGCGAACTGTAGATATAGGTCACGTCCTTGCCGTTGGGGATGACGCTGTACAGGTAGGTAATGCCGACCGAGCGCGCGTACTTGGTCATCGTCTGCGAAATCTGCCTGATTCGCTCGGCGTCGGCCTTTTCGCCGGCGGCCATCAACTCGTCCTGCTCCGGGAGGCTGACGACATAGGCGTAGCTCTGTGCGGCCGAGGCCAGCCGCGCGTCGAGTTTTCCATAGGCCAGGTCGCGAACCGAAAAATAGCTGACGATGGAGTACACCAGCACGGTCAGGATGGAAACCGACGCGATACCGAGCGTGATCTTGCCCTGAATGCCGAGCTGAAACCCGCCACGCTTACCTTCGGCCAACGATTCCATTGTTCACTCCCCATTGTTATATGAAGAATGAGTCTAGCGACAGTCAGGCCAAACCTGCAAGCAGGGCAATCGCATGAATGCCGTACGCATCAACTCCTCCCCCTTCAAGGGGGAGGTTGGGAGGGGGATGGGGTTATCTGGCGGCTATTTCGTCGATCAAACCGCCGTTCGCGCCCCATCCCGTCCAATCGCGAACGTCGCTCTCGCGACCTTCCCCTTGAAGGGGAGGGAGAGGCCGTTCATGCGATTGCCCTGAACCTGCAAGCCAAAGGACAGCGACGCCGTTCGCTGCCTTGCTAATGCGTACTCGACTGCTAGAGTGAAGAAGCGAGGAGTGTGCTTCCGACCGCCTGAACCGAGGCCGCAAGGCAGAACTCCTTCCTCCAGAAAAAAGGAGTCATGCGATGAATATCGACGAACTCAAATCCGTGGCCCAGTCCATCGTTGCCAAGCAGAAAGGCGTCCTGGCCGCCGACGAAAGCAGCCCGACGATCAAGAAGCGTTTCGATTCGATCAGCGTCGAGTCGACCGAGGAAAACCGCCGGCGCTATCGAGAAATCATGTTTACCACCGAGGGCCTGGAGCGCAACGTCGGCGGCGTCATTCTTTTTGACGAAACGCTGCGCCAAAGCACGCGCGACGGGATTCCTTTCGCCAAAGTGCTGGCCGACCGCGGAATCGTTCCCGGCATCAAGGTCGACAAGGGAACCAAGCCGTTGCCGCTGTATCCCGGCGAAAAGATCACCGAAGGCATGGACGGTCTCGGCGATCGCCTGGCCGAGTACAAGCAGCTGGGCGCGCGCTTCGCCAAATGGCGCGCGGTGATCGAGATCGACGAGGCGAGCATTCCGTCGGCCTTCGGGATTCGCGTCAATGCGCACCTGCTGGCGCGCTACGCGGCGCTGTGCCAGGAACTCGACATGGTGCCGATCGTCGAGCCGGAGGTGCTGATGGACGGCGCGCACGGTATCGAGCGTTGCGAAGCGGTGACGGCGCAGGTGCTGGAAGCCGTGTTCGCCGAACTCGACGCCCACCGCGTGCTGTTCGAAGGCATGCTGCTCAAGCCGAACATGGTCATCGCCGGCAAGAAGTGCCCGCGTCAGGCGAGCGTGCAGGAAGTCGCCGAGGCGACGATCCGCTGCATGAAACGCTACGTTCCGGCCGCCGTTCCCGGCGTCGTCTTCCTCTCCGGCGGTCAGAGTGCCGAGGAAGCGACCGGCAACCTGAATGCGATGAACGCCATGGGCGCGCATCCGTGGCAGGTCAGCTTCTCCTACGGCCGCGCGTTGCAGGCGCCGGTGCTGGCAGCTTGGAAAGGTGATGAAGCCAACGCCGCCGCCGCGCAAAAGGCGCTGCAGAAACGCTGTCGACTGAACGGGTTGGCGCGCGACGGCGCGTACGCGTGGGCAATGGAATCAGAAGCGTAGTGCTCTGGGTTTCGTGATCCCGCTCAAGCAAACGGGCGTGCGGCGCCGCTGAACAGGTTTTCCAGCACGCGCCGCTCGCGTGTTTCGATGATATCGAGAAATTCGTGTGCGTCGCCCATGTGGCGGAAGGCGTCGAAGCCGCTCTCGAGGAATTCGTGCAGGTCGCCGAGTCCGGCAAGGTGTGCCGGGGCGCGCATCAGCCTGAGCAGCGTGGTGAGCAGCGGCTTTTTCGCGAGCCGGTCGAGCGCTTCGCCAGTGGACTGAATGAGGTCGATTTGCCGTTCGCGGTCGAGTTTCCGCCCGACCGCGCGGTAGGCGCTGGCGTAAGCCTCCGCGTCAATCGCGTCGATGGCGCCAGCTTTCTCCAGTTCGACGACCATCGCGGCGTCGAGCGCCTCGGTCAGCGCGTCGACCTCGATCGCCAGCGACAGCGTCTGCAGGGCAGATAGCGGCAGGATGCTCAGCATCAGCGGCATGATGCGTTCGACTTCCTCGTCGCGGCTGCTGAAATCCTTGGGGCCGTAGAGGTCGGTCAGGAAAAAGTGCGCGGCCTTGCCGAAGCGTTCGCTGGCGAGAAGGTCGGGGTAGCTCCGCGACAGTCGCGCCGCCTGCCATTCACGCAACAACAGGCGCTTCCGTGCGGCGTCCGGCGCGTCGTTGGCGAGCCGACGCAGCAGTTTTGCCGCGTACAGATGCTGGCGCAACTCGTTGGCGCAATGGAGTTTGTCGTCGTCGTGGACGGATGCATCGGGCGTATTCATCGCCGTTGATTATGCACGGCCAATGCCACTTCCTTTAGAGGAATTTCCCTAGCGGAGCGCGTAAGCGCGGCATACACTCGGATAGGCTTTTCCCGGTTACAACCAATCGAAATGTGGGGGAGATAAAGTATGGGGCGTGGAAAAACAGCTATAAGCAGCCACCGAAACCCGGAGTGAAGCCATGAACGGTCCGAACTCGTTTCACTTGCTCGAATCGCGTTTTCTGCGCCTGCGTACGGCGGCGCGCGCCGAGCCGAATCCGCCGCTGGAGTTGCGCCTGCGCCGTCTGCGGACGCTTGATCGCTTGTTGCGCCAGAACGCGGAGGCATTGG
>JAGNOM010000228.1 GCA_017990155.1 Propionivibrio sp.
GTTCAAGGGCGTCAAGGCCGACGGCTCCGGCGTGCAAGTGATCGGCGTGCCGAAGACCATCGACGGCGACCTGCAAATCGGCGATCTGCTGCCGATCTCCTTCGGTTTCGACACCGCGACCAAGATCTACGCCGAAGTCGCCGGCAACATCCTGCAGGACACCCGTTCCTCGCTCAAGTACTGGCACTTCATCAAGCTGATGGGCCGTTCCGCTTCGCACGTCGCGATCGAAGTCGCGCTGCAAGTCAAGCCGGCCGTGTGCATCATCTCGGAAGAAGTCGCCGAGAAGAAAATGTCGCTCGCTTCCATCGTCGAGCAGATCGCGCAGACCGTCGTCCTGCGCTCGAAGAAGGGCATGAACTACGGCGTCGTGCTGATTCCGGAAGGCCTGATCGAGTTCATCCCGGAAATGAACACGCTGATCGCCGAACTGAACGACCAGCTCGCACATCACGCCGACGCCTTCGCCGCGCTGGCCGACGCCGACAAGGCCGGTTTCATCCAGAGCAAGCTGTCGGCCACCAATGCCGCCCTGCTCGGTTCGCTGCCGGACTACGTCGTCAAGATGCTGCTCGCCGACCGCGATTCGCACGGCAACCTGCAGGTCTCGCTGATCCCGACCGAGCAACTGCTGGTCGATATGGTCAAGGCCCGCGTCAAGCAGATCGAAGCCACCGTGGCGTTCGCCGCGCACTGCCACTTCCTCGGTTACGAAGGCCGCTGCGGCGCACCGACGCTGTTCGATGCCGCCTACACCTACAACCTCGGCCTGACCGCGGGCTCGCTGATCCTCGACGGCCGCACCGGCTACATGGCGACGGTGACTGACCTGACCGCTGGCGGCAAGCCGCAGGCCATCCCGCTGACCGGTCTGCTCAACATCGAGCGCCGCCACGGCAAGGACGAGTTCGTGATCGAGAAGGCACTGGTCAAGATGGATTCGGCCGCGATGAAGTTCTTCGAATCCCGCCGCGCCGACTGGGCCGCCGACGACCTCTTCGCCTCCCCCGGCCCGCGCCAGCTCTGGGGCCCGGTTGCACACCAGCAACCGATCAGCGTCGCGCTGAACTCGAACTCTGATTCGTTGGCGTTCAAGATCGGTTAATTAGGCATGACCTAAGACCATCTTCGGATGGCCTGGCAACAGACAAGACAAAGCCCCGGATTCGGGGCTTTGTTGTTTATTTCTGCTGCTTTTAGAATGCGACAAAATCAGTATCAGCTCACGAGAACAGTCACAACTATCGAGCAATGGCATCCATACCATCGGAGTATCGCGAGTTCATCATAAGGGCCATGAAGCTTGAGAAGAGCAACTTCTGGCGTTGGCTCACTTCACGTAAAGGCCAACCAGACATGGCCCGCATTCTCGCGGGAGACTGGCTTGCCCACGACAAACTGAATTCAGATGAGCTTGATGCATTCTGTCTGAATCTGAGACTTTTTGTTCAAGGAACAGATGGGTTCTCGATTCGCCAGATCGCAGAACGGTCGCGACAGTGGTCTGATCGTTTTGCCACTGAAAAGGAGAACATCAACGAAGCTGTTGCGAAGCTGAATAAGGCGTTGGACAGCCCAAGTCTTGTCTCGATCTTCGACGACAGACCAACCCGGAATCGCGACGTATTTGAAGTAATCTTCTACGGCGGTCTTGCCCATGCAAACCCAAGCAAGCGCGAGTTGTATGCGCAACTCGTCACGAGCGGCCTGTTTTCATTCTTCGTATTTAGCGTCTTCTCCGAAACGCTGTTCCAATTTCGGAACTGCATTCGAACGATTGCACACTGCCTCGCCTGTTTCGTTGTTCAAGAGTACGGAGATTCAGAATCAGAAGGTGGCTTGCTCTAGAACATAAGGACAAATGCCGGCGACGCGGCAGCCGCATTTCATAAAAAAGGCCACGGAAATAACCGTGGCCTTTGTTCATTGCGGCGACAAGCTTACTTGTCCTTCGATTCGCTGCTAGACAGCAGCGGGATGCTGCCGTCGGAGTGGTTGCCGAGCAGGCCGGCGCCGGTGTAGATGCCGAGCTTCTGGCGAGTGTCGATGATGTCGAGGTTGCGCATGGTGAGCTGGCCGATGCGGTCGGCCGGGGTGAAGGCGGCGTTTTCGACCTTTTCCATCGACAGGCGCTCGGGCGCGTAGGTGAGGTTCGGGCTCGACGTATCGAGGATCGAGAAGTCGTTGCCGCGCCGCAGTTCGAGCGTGACTTCGCCGGTGATCGCGCGCGCCACCCAGCGTTGTGCCGTTTCGCGCAGCATCAGCGTTTGCGGGTCGAACCAGCGGCCTTGGTAGAGCAAGCGGCCGAGCTTGAGGCCGTTCATGCGGTACTGCTCGATCGTGTCCTCGTTGTGGATGCCGGTGACGAGGCGCTCATAGACGGTGTGCAGCAGCGCCATGCCGGGGGCTTCGTAGATGCCGCGGCTCTTGGCTTCGATGATGCGGTTCTCGATCTGGTCGCACATGCCGAGGCCGTGACGACCGCCAATGACGTTGGCTTCGTTGAAGAGTTCGACGGCGTTGGAGAAGGTGCGGCCGTTGATCGAGACGGGGATGCCTTCCTCGAAGCGCACGGTGACCGTTTCCGGTTTGACGACGACATCTTCGCGCCAGAAGGCGACGCCCATGATCGGTTTGACGATGTTGACGCCGGCGTTGAGGAATTCGAGATCCTTGGCTTCGTGCGTTGCGCCGAGCATGTTGGAGTCGGTCGAGTAGGCTTTCTCGACGCTCATCTTGTAGTCGAAGCCGTACTTGATGAGGTACTCGCTCATCTCCTTGCGGCCACCGAGTTCGTCGATGAAGCTTTGGTCGAGCCACGGCTTGTAGATGCGCAGCGCCGGGTTGGCGAGGAGGCCGTAGCGGTAGAAGCGCTCGATGTCGTTGCCCTTGTAGGTCGAGCCGTCGCCCCAGATGTTGACGTTGTCTTCCTTCATCGCGACGACGAGCGCAGTACCGGTGACGGCGCGGCCGAGCGGCGTGGTGTTGTAGTAGGTCGTGCCGCCGGTCTTGATGTGGAAGGCGCCGCACTGGATGGCGGCGATGCCTTCGGCGACGAGCTGCGGGCGGCAGTCGATCAGGCGGGCGATCTCGGCGCCGTAGCCCAGAGCCTGGCGCGGAATGGCGTCGTAGTCGCTCTCGTCGGGCTGGCCAAGGTGAGCGGTGTAGGCGCAGGGAACGGCGCCCTTGCCGCGCATCCAGTGCACGGCGGCGCTGGTGTCGAGGCCGCCGGAGAAGGCGATGCCGACGCGCTCGCCGGCGGGAATGCTTTGCAGGATGGTTGCAGTCACGGGAAGGTCTCGCGATATCGGGAAAGAACGCATTTTATCGTAAGCCGGAACCGGTAAGGCGGCGGTTTGCGCGGTTTGAGTGATCTCTGGCTTGGGGGAAAACCAACGACATTTGCCATGGCGAGTTCACGGTGAAGTGTCGTGGAGACCTGCGGATTATCCGCCGAGGGCGTTCGAGGGCAAGATTCGGCCGCAGAAATTCTGGCGTAGGCTATCATCTTTGCCATAAGAGCTTTACGGCAACCGTTCGCGAAAAGTGGAGCCAGACGAATCGTCTGAAAGGCAACAACACCGCGCAGGTCGCCAAGCCAATAGACGAATTGGCAGGGAGTGTTCATGTCGCTCATCGATATTGATATTCAGACGGCGATCAAGCTGCGAGCCATTGCCGATGTTTCCGTGGCTTTTCTGTTGTTGCTATATCGCAAAGAGGAGGGCTTCAGGCATGCGCTGGCGCTGTTCCTTGGCGGCCAGATCTTGAACGCGATCGGGATGGTCTTGATCAGTCTTCGCGGAGAGATTCCTATACTTGTGTCGGCGCAGCTGGGGAACATCGTGGTCTATGGGGGAATCGCCCTCCAGATGTTCGCCTTCACGCTTGTCTGCAAATCACGTTTCCAATTCAAGGCAGCGTTTGCCGTGATTTTTCTGGTCGGCGCACTCCTGTTCCTCAGTATTGACCTCCTGTTGTCCGACCAGACCCCTACGCGGGCGCATTACGTTCTCGTCTCCAGTCTGGTCGTCGGTTGCCTCTACGGTTTGGGCGGAATGGGGCTTCTCGGTGCCCACTATTCGTCTCTGCTGCGGAAAGTACTCGCGGCGATTTTCATCGTCCTGGCGCTGTTCTATTTCGGCCGGGTCTATCTGGCGCAGGCATATGGCATGGCAATTTTTACACCACATCCTGTCCAGTCGCTGACCTTCGTTGTCTTGCTCGTGGCAAGCATCGTATGCGGTCTCGGCTTCTTGCTTGTGGCGCACGAAGAATCCGATCAGGCGCTCAGGCTGGCGGCGATCACCGATCCGCTCACAAAGCTTGATAACCGGCGACGGTTTAACGAGGTACTGAACAACGAGTATTTTCGATTGAAGCGCTCCGGGGCACAGCTTTCCTTGATCATGATCGATGTGGACCACTTCAAGCGGTTCAACGACCGCTACGGGCATGTCCAGGGCGATGAATGTCTGCGGCGTGTCGGCCAAGCGATCAAGAGTGCAGTCTGCCGGGCGTCTGACGCAGCGGCTCGATTTGGCGGGGAAGAGTTCGTGGTTGTGGCGCCTGAAACCGATACGGCCGGAGCATTGGCGCTGGCAGAGAATATCCGCCAAGCGTTGGAGGGGTTGGCGATTCCTCACGATGGCAACTCTGCAGCCTCTTGTGTCACGGCAAGTCTGGGCGTCGTGACGCGCTACGTGAGTGAGCTGAAAACCCCCGAGGCTTTGGTCGACCTCGCTGACCAGGCGCTGTATCGGGCCAAACAGGCCGGCCGCAATCGAACTGAAGTCATGCGCAGGTTGGAGGGTGAAATCAGCAAAGGGCCGGGGCTGGTCCAATTGGTCTGGAACGATGTCGCTGAAAGCGGGAATGCTGCACTTGATGAACAGCACAAAGAACTTTTCGAACAAGCCAATGTGCTTCTATCCGCCGTCGTTGAGGGGCTGCCAAGGCTGGAGTGCAAGTCGCTTCTGAATCAGATGCTGGAGGCACTCGTTGCCCACTTCGAATTCGAGGAAGCCATTATCAGGAATACGTCTTTCACCCACATCGAACACCACATCCAGTGCCATAAAGCGCTTGTGGCCAAGGCCCACGAATTGTCAGACCGCTTTGACCGGAACGAACTGGCTGTTGGCGAACTGTTCAGTTTCCTGGCAAACAAAGTCGTGGCGCAGCATATTCTTAGCGAGGACAGGAAGTTCTTCCCCTATCTCCGTCACTCGCTCTGACAAGCGACCGACCAGAGC
>JAGNOM010000229.1 GCA_017990155.1 Propionivibrio sp.
GAACCTCGATGTGTGAAACGACGACCCAAGCCTTTCGCACTTCTGACGACATCTCGCCATCAAATGATCGAGACTCCTCATCGTGGCCGATACCGTGCAAATGCGGCTTAACTTAGTGCCATTCTGGTCTGTCCCCGAATTTCCTCATTCAATGTCGACACCTGCTATCCCTCGAATTCCGCGCGGCCATCGGACCGTCGAATCGCTTTACATTCCTTTGTGTTTCCGCGGGCGTGTCATAAAAATACGAAAATTAATCAGCGTCTTACGATAGAGGTACGGTTTATGCTCTTAGTTCGTCACGGCTGTTGTCAGCCGATTACAAGGAGTGAAACCATGAAAGCGCGAAATAGAGATCCAGTCAGGACGAGCGTTTTTGCCACGTCTGCTCTTGTCCTGATGCTTGCGGCGAGCTTCGCCAACGCTGGTCCACTGGTGACCCAGTGGGGCTACTCGACGAGTGTGACTTTTAGTGACGCAACCTGGAATCAGGGGACCAACGCCGAACCGTATGGCGATGGAACGACGATTGCCACGGGAAGCGAGCTGTCGTGGGGGGCTACGGGTGCCAATTTCCAGAATCCAAATCCGGACCCGGATAACGCCACCAACAGGAGTGCGCTGACGGCAGGCAATGTGGCCACGGGCGCATTAACGGGCGGTGTGCCGGCGACTTCGGCGCAACTGGGCAGGCCGGTGACGCTCGGCTACGATGCCAACATTACGGGTAACGAGATTGGCTTGGGAACGTCGTTTACCCACTGGAACAACCCGATCTGGAATACCTACGATTCGCTCGTGGGCGCGACGATCACCGACACCATCAGCCTGTTCCCGATCGTGAATGCGAATGGGACCTACAACACGAATCCCGAAATCACCGGCCCGACGCTGATCTTCGATTTCCACTTCCTCGAAACGACGAACTCACCGGTCGGCGGCTTGTGCGCGGATGGTTCGCAGCAGACTTCGGTCTATCCGGGGGGCTGTCCGGACTTGTTTGGCTACCAGGGGACTCAGGTTCTCAATCAGGCTTTCACCTATGACGGCAACGACTACTTCATTCAGTTCCTCACGCTGACCGAAAACCTCGGTGTCGATACGATCGGTGTGCAGCAGTTGGCCGCTGGCGAGTGTGACGTGCTGGGCCTCGATCCAGGGTGCTACGGATTCCGTACGCTCGAGGGTACCGAAACGACGGCTCGTTTCGGCTTTGCGATCACTTCCGAGCCGATCGATATTCCCGAGCCCGCTAGCCTTGCATTGCTGGCCATGGGGTTGTTGGGTCTTGGCGCGACGGTGCAAAGGAAACGCGCGGCTTGACCGTGGATCGCGTTGACTAAACGCACCGTGGCAGTTCAGTGAGTCCACAAAACCCGTACACAAGCCTGTGGATACAGCCTGAACAAGTGCCGTAGGTCGATGAACAGGCTGGAAAAACGCGCCCTGCCCAACTTTCGGGCAGGGCGCTTTGTCTGACTTTTCTGGCGGATCAAGCCACCTTCTTGTCTGCAGCCTCGTCCGTCTTCACTTCACGCAGATACGCCTCGGCGTAAGCCCGTCCGTAGTAGCTGTCGAGCAGCAACTGTCGAAGCTCACTGATCAGCGGGAAGCGCGGGTTGGTGCCGGTGCATTGGTCGTCGAAGGAGGCTTCGGCGAGGCGATCGACGGCGGCGAGGAAGGCGGCTTCGTTGACGCCGGCGGCCTGGATCGAGTCGGGGATATCAAGCTGGCGCTTGAGTTCATCGACCCATTCGACGAGCTTTTCGACGCGCTCGTGGTTGGTCGGCGCTTCGAGGCCAAGGTGCTTGGCGATCTGCGAGTAGCGGACGACGCCGAGCGGGCGGTCGTACTGGCTGAAGGCGGTCTGCTTTGTCGGGATATCGACCGAGTTGTAGCGGATCACGTTCGAGATCAAGAGCGCGTTGGCGAGGCCGTGCGGCAGATGGAACTCGGCGCCGAGCTTGTGCGCCATCGAATGGCAGACGCCGAGGAAGGCGTTGGCGAAGGCGATGCCGGCGATGCTCGCGGCGTTGTGCACCTGTTCGCGGGCGCGCGGGTCGGCGGCGCCGTTGTGGTAGGCGGAGGGCAAGTGTTCCTTCAGGAGTTTCAGCGCCTGCAACGCCTGCCCGTCGGCGTACTCGTTGGCCATCACCGAGGCGTAGGCTTCGAGCGCGTGCGTCACCGCGTCGATGCCGCCGAAGGCGGTGAGCGACTTGGGCATGTTCATCACCAGATTGGCGTCGATGATGGCCATGCTCGGCGTCAGTTCGTAGTCGGCGATCGGGTATTTTGTGCCGGTCGTTTCGTCGGTGACGACGGCGAAGGGCGTGACTTCAGAGCCGGTCCCCGAGGTGGTGGGGATCGCGACCAACTGCGCCTTGATGCCGAGCTTCGGGAACTTGTAGATGCGCTTGCGGATGTCCATGAAGCGCAGCGCGAGATCCTCGAAGTGGACGTCCGGGTGCTCGTACATCACCCACATGATCTTGGCCGCATCCATCGGTGAGCCGCCGCCGAGGGCGAGGATGACGTCCGGCTGGAAGGCGTTGGCCAGCGCCAGCCCTTTGCGCACGACGGCGAGCGTCGGGTCGGCGGCGACTTCGTAGAAGCACTCGACCTCGATGTTCTGCTTCTTGAGCAGCGCCACCGTGCCGTCGACGTAGCCGTTCTCGAAAAGGAAGCGGTCGGTGACGATCAGGCAGCGTTTCGTCCCGGCCAGATCTTCAAGCGCGATCGGGAGGCAGCCGCGGCGGAAATAGATCGACTTGGGGAGCTTGTGCCACAGCATGTTCTCGGCCCTCTTGGCGACGGTTTTCTTGTTGATCAGGTGCTTCGGCCCGACGTTCTCGGAAATCGAATTGCCGCCCCAGGAGCCGCAACCGAGCGTCAACGACGGCGCGAGGCTGAAGTTGTAGAGGTCGCCGATGCCGCCGTGCGAGGAGGGCGAGTTGATCAGGATGCGCGCCGTCTTCATGCGCGCGCCGAAGTAGGCGATGCGTTCGCCCTGCGAATCCTGATCGGTGTACAGCGCGGACGTGTGGCCGATGCCGCCCATCGCGACGAGCGCCGAGGCGATGTCGCAGGCGTCGTGAAAGTCCTTGGCGCGATACATGGCCAGCGTTGGCGAGAGTTTTTCGTGCGCGAACGGCTCGGCCGTGCTCGTATCGGACACTTCGCCGACCAGCACCTTGGTAAACAGCGGGACCTTGATGCCGGCCATCTCGGCGATGCTGAGCGCCGACTGGCCGACGATGGCCGAGTTCAGCGCGCCGTTCTTCATCAGCACCTTGCGCACGGCCTCGGTTTCCTTCTTGTTCAGGATGAAGCCGCCGTGCTTGCGGAAGCGCTCGCGCACCGTGTCGTAGATGGCATCGACGACGATGACCGATTGCTCCGAGGCGCAGATGACGCCGTTGTCGAAGGTTTTCGACATCAGGATGGAGGCGACGGCACGCTTGATGTCGGCGGTTTCGTCGATCACGGCCGGTGTGTTGCCGGCGCCGACGCCGATCGCGGGTTTGCCCGATGAGTACGCGGCGCGCACCATGCCGGGACCGCCGGTAGCGAGGATCAGGTTGATGTCCGGGTGGTGCATCAGTTCGGTCGATAGCTCGACCGTCGGTTCGTCGATCCAGCCGATGATGTCGCGCGGCGCGCCGGCGGCGACGGCCGCGTCGAGCACCAGCTTCGCGGCGTGGCAAGTGGCCTTCTTCGCACGCGGATGCGGCGAGAAGACGATACCGTTGCGCGTCTTCAGCGCGATCAGCGCCTTGAAGATCGCCGTCGACGTCGGATTGGTCGTCGGGACGATGCCGCACAGGATGCCGATCGGTTCGGCGATGGTGATCGTGCCGAAGTTGTCGTCTTCGGATAGCACGCCGCAGGTCGGCTCGTCCTTGTACTTGTTGTAGATGTACTCGGAAGCAAAGTGGTTCTTGATCACCTTGTCCTCAAGAATGCCCATGCCGGTCTCGGTGACGGCCATCCGGGCCAGCGGGATGCGGGCATCCGCCGCGGCGAGCGCCGCACTGCGGAAGATGCGGTCGACCTGCTCCTGCGTGAATTGCGCGAATTCGGCCTGTGCCTTCTTGACGCGCGCCATCAGCGCATCGAGTTCGCTCTTGTTGCTTACGGTTTTCTCCAACATTTCCAGCTCCTGACAATGAACAAAAAGAAATCTGTCAGCCTTTCGGCATCGTCTCGGCATGGATTGCATTCGTAGTCGCAAGGATGATCGGTCGCGATGGCCGGTCTCTTTGGCTCGAAAGCTTGAATAGTTGGTGCGAGTGATTCTAGGAGCGCTTCTTGTTTATAAAAAGTAAAACGTTTCTTCCGTTATGTTTAGGTAAAACTGTCTGATGTGTGGGGTGGTGCGCTGCTTGTGGATACCACATCAGAGAATCCACAAAACCCGTACACAAACCTGTGGATAAGAACTGAACAAGAGTCGTAGATCGATGAACGGACGGGAAAAAAGTGCCGTGCTCAAATATTGGGCAGGCCTCTATTCCGCTTTGCGGCCGGGGAGTGCAAGATGACTGCCCATTGCATCCACGGCATCGGACAACAAATGACGCAACGACTATTCGTCTATGGAACACTGGCACCCGGGCGCGCGAACGCGCACATCCTCGGCGAAATCGACGGCCGCTGGGAGGCCGCGAGCGTGAGGGGAACTCTGCGTGCGGAAGGCTGGGGCGCCGCAGCCGGTTTTCCGGGGATCGTCCTTGACGACGAGGGGCCGGTGGTTGACGGTTTCCTATTCACTTCGAACCAGCTTGCCGACCACTGGCCACGCATCGACGAGTTCGAGGGCGAAGGCTACGAGCGTGTTCTGGCCACGGTTCAACGTGCGGACGGTACGTCGGTCGACGCTTATCTTTACGCACTGAGCGGACGCTGAACCTGCCCTCATCCGCTCGGCGCTCGTAAGAGGGCGGCGCTACGCCGGGTTCCGCTGATTCTGTCGCCACAGCGTGAGACGTTCGAGTGCGGCGCCCGATGCGAGAAGCTCCCGGGCGAGGGAGACGCCTTCGCGCAGTGTTTTGGCGCGGTCGGCGACGACGAAGATCGCCGCCGTGTTCAGACAGACGAAGTCTGCCAGCGGTTTCTCGCCCTGGCCCTTGAGAATTGCCAGGAAGCGCGCCTGCTCTTGGGCGAGCGGGCCGTTCCAGGTGATGTCGGCGAGCGTCGAGCGGGTGATGCCGGCTTCTTCCGGTTCGATGCGATGC
>JAGNOM010000230.1 GCA_017990155.1 Propionivibrio sp.
TCGCGAAACGTGCGAGCTGCGGGTAGTCGAAGAGATTGTTGCCGGGAAGCCGCCGACGGACCGGGATGTCGCTGGCCTGTTCGCCGTTCAGCAGGCGTGCCAGGATTTCGCCGGCAGCAATCCCTTGCGCTTTCGCCGTCGTCAGGTTGCCGCCCACGATGCCGTGGCCGAGATAGAAGTCCCAGCTGGCGTACACCGGAACGGCGCTGTTCTCGCTGATGAGCCGCGCAATATCCGCATGGGCGATAAAGCGCCCGGCATGACTACTGGCGTAAGGCATCAGCATGACCAGCGTTTTTTCCGGCAGGGCCGCGACCTTGTGCGCCAGTTCTTCGGGAGCGAAAGCATCCCAGGACTCGATGGCCACGCTTCCGGTCAACGTCGTGGCCAAGGCTTCGAGCTCCGTGCGCAGCGCCTTGCCGGTCGTCGTCGAATCCATGATCGCGACGATGCGTTCGGTCTCCGGATGCAGGCGCAGCATCAGCCCGATCGTCGCCGCGTGGTCGGCGCTTTCAACGACGCCGGTAAAGCCGTGCAGCGTGCTGATCTGATCGTCCTGGAACCAATTGACGCCGCTGAAGACCACCGGAACGCCGGGGAAGAGTTCGTCGCGATACCGCCGCAGAAAATCGAACGCGTCGTTGTCGGTCGAGACGATGGCGTCGAGCGGGACGGCTTGGTACTTGTGGGCAAGGAGGCGGTGCAGATTGTCGAGATGAAGCTGATCGGTCAGGCGCTTGGCGTCCATGTACTCGATGTAGAACTGCACGCCGTCGGTGCGATCCAGCGCCTCGCGGACGCCGGCAATCTGGCCGTCCGTCCAGTCCATGCCCGGGTGGTACGAGTTGAGGATCAGGACGTGGGTATCGCCAAGCGCCGGCCGGAACAGGAACACGCCGGCCAGAAACACGGTCGCAATAACAAAGCGCAATGGAAGCCAGCCCATATTCAGCCCCTGAAAGCCCCTGATGCAATCAGGGTAGAGATTGCCTCAAAGCGTACGGCAGAGCAAAGGGATTCTCGCTCTTGAGAGACCTCAAGGTGACTGGCGACCGATCGACCGTCCCTGGTGCAAGCGCGCTGCCTCAGACACCGTTCTGCTTGAACCACGCCAGCAGGCGCTTCCAGCCGTCTTCGGCCTCCTCCTTGCGGTAGCTCGGCCGGTAGTCTGCATGAAAGGCATGCGGCGCTTTCGGGTAAACGTGGATCGTCGAGGCCTTGGCGGCGGCACTGTGGGAAGCAGCCAGTGCCTTGCGCATTTCTTCGAGCGAATCGAGCGGGATGCCCTGATCTTCGCCGCCGTAGAGACCGAGCACGGCTCCGTTGAGCTGGCCGGCGATATCGACCGGATTCTTCGGGTTCAGCTCGCTGGTCGGACCGACGACCTTGCCGTACCAGGCGACGCCGGCCTTCACCTGCGGGTTGTGCGCGGCGTACAGCCAAGTCATGCGCCCGCCCCAGCAGAAGCCGGTGATGCCGAGTTTGGTCATGTCGCCGCCGTTGGCCTTGGCCCACGCGACGCAGGCGTCGAGGTCGGCCATCACTTGCGCGTCGGGCACCTTGCTGACGACGTTGCTGATCAAGTCCGGAATATTGGCGTACTGCCGCGGATCGCCCTGGCGCGCGTAGAGTTCCGGCGCGATGGCCTGATAGCCCTGCTTGGCCAGGCGACGGCAGATATCCTTGATGTGCTCATGGACGCCGAAAATCTCCTGCACGACGAGGATCACCGGAAAATTGGCGCCGTCCGCCGGCTGCGCGCGGTAGGCCGGCATCTCGCCGCCACTGGCCGGCACCTTGATCTCGCCGGCGGTGAGGCCGTTGCTGTCGGTCGTGATTGCCGTCTGCGCCATCACCGGTTGCACCGCCAGCGCGAACCCGGCGCCCAGCGCAGTGACGATGAAACCCCGGCGATTCACCGACAGCGCCGGGAGCAGGCTGTCGACATCGGACCGATAGAAGTTGCTCGTTGCGTTTGCTGCGGACTCGCTGAACTGCGTCATGGGAATCTCCTCGAAGGTGCCACTCGGGCGTCACGAAGCCCGATAGACACGCAATCGAAGTGCGAATTCCCGGAACGCGCTACATCAGGACGATGTCGTACTGTTCCTGCGTGTAGCTCGGTTCGGCCTTGAGCGAGATCGGCTTGCCGATGAAGTCGGAAAGCATCGCCAGTCCCTGCGATTCCTCGTCGAGGAAGATGTCGATCACGGAAACGCTGCCGAGGATGCGGAACTCGCGCGCGTTGAACTGCCGTGCTTCGCGCAGCAGCTCGCGGAGGATCTCGTAGCAGACGGTGCGCGCCGTCTTCACTTCGCCGCGCCCCTGACAGGTCGGGCAGCTTTCGCAGAGGACGTGCGCCAGCGATTCGCGCGTGCGTTTGCGCGTCATCTCGACGAGGCCCAGCGCGGTGAAGCCGTTGACCGTCAGGCGCGTATGATCGCGCGCCAGTGCCTTGTTGAACTCGGCGAGCACGGCGTTCTTGTGCTCGTCGCTATCCATGTCGATGAAGTCGGTGATGATGATGCCGCCGAGGTTGCGCAGGCGCAGCTGGCGGGCGATCGTCTGCGCCGCTTCGAGGTTGGTCTTGAATACCGTGTCGTCGAAGTTGCGCACGCCGACAAAGCCGCCGGTGTTGACGTCGATGGTGGTCATCGCCTCGGTCTGATCGAAGATCAGGTAGCCGCCCGACTTGAGGTCGACGCGACGCGCCAGCGCCTTCTGGATTTCATCCTCGACGCCGTGCAGGTCGAACAACGGCCGCTCGCCGATGTAGTGATCGAGCAGCGGTTTGACCGTCGGCGTGAATTCGGTGGCGAAGGCGGTGAGCTTGCCGAAGTTCTCGCGCGAGTCGATAACGATGCGGTCGGTGTCCGGATTGACGAAGTCGCGCAGCACGCGCAGCCCGAGCGACAGCTCCTGATAGAGCATGCTCGGCGGCGCCATCGTCTTGGCGTGCTCCTTGATGTCTCTCCAGATCTTGCGCAGATACTCGATGTCGTTGGCGAGTTCGGCTTCGGTCGCGCTCTCGGCCATCGTGCGCACGATAAAGCCGCCCGGTTCGTCCTCCGGCACGAGACGGGTGATCTTCTCGCGCAGCGCCTCGCGCTCGGCCTCGCTCTCGATGCGCTGCGAGATGCCGATGTGCTTCTCCTGTGGCAGATAGACGAGCATCCGCCCGGCCACTGAAATCTGTGTCGACAGGCGCGCACCCTTGGTGCCGATCGGGTCCTTGATCACCTGCACGACGATGCTCTGGCCTTCGAAGACCATGCGCTCGATCGGCTTCGGCGCCTCGCCGTTCTGCTTGGCTTCCCAGATGTCGGCGATATGCAGGAAGGCCGTGCGTTCCAGCCCGACGTCGACAAAGGCCGACTGCATGCCGGGCAGGATGCGCACGATGCGGCCGACATAGACGTTGCCGACCAGCCCGCGGCTGGCGTTGCGTTCGATATGCAGTTCCTGCACGGCGCCCTGGTACATGACGGCGACGCGCGTTTCCTGCGGCGTAAAGTTGATCAGGATATCTTCAGGCATAAAATCAATCAGTTAGTTGAATACAGTTAAAATGCGGGTCGCCTGCATTCTACCCTTTCCCCCTGTGAAGCCTCCATGCCTGTCTCCGACCTGAAATCCCCCGCGAAGTCTCCTGAATTGCTCGCCCCCGCCGGTTCGCTGGCGATGATGACGAACGCCTTCGCCTTCGGCGCCGACGCCGTCTATGCCGGACAACCGCGCTACAGCCTGCGCGTGCGCAACAACGAGTTCGGCAACCTGGAAACGCTGGGCGGCGCCATCGCCGAGGCGCACGCTGGCGGCAAACAGTTCTTCGTCGTCAGCAACGTGCTGCCGCATAACGCCAAAGTGCGCAGCTACCTGGCCGACATGGCGCCGGTGGTGGCGCTCAAACCCGACGCGCTGATCATGGCTGACCCCGGCCTGATCGATCTCGTGCGCGAGACCTGGCCCGAGATTCCTGTGCATTTATCCGTACAGTCCAATACCGTCAATTTTGCCGCCGTGCGCTTCTGGAAGAAGCTCGGCGTCTCGCGCATCATCCTCTCGCGCGAATTGTCGCTTGATGAAGTCGCCGAGATCCGCCAGGAATGCCCCGACATCGAACTGGAGGTTTTTGTTCATGGCGCGCTGTGCATTGCCTACTCGGGTCGTTGCCTGCTTTCCGGCTACTTCAACCATCGTGACTCGAACCAGGGCACCTGTACGAACTCCTGCCGCTGGGATTACAAGGTCAAGCCCGGTACGGAAAATGCCGCTGGAGACGTACAGCTTAATGCACATTACAGCAATCCTGCGAGCAGGGTCTGGCTGCTCGAAGAGCAGGAGCGTCCAGGCGAACTGATGCCGATCGAGGAAGACGAGCACGGTACCTACATCATGAATTCCAAGGACTTGCGCGCCATCGAGCACGTCCAGCGCCTGGTCGAGATCGGCGTCGATTCGCTGAAGATCGAAGGCCGTACCAAGTCGCCGTACTACGTCGCGCGCACCGCGCAGGTCTACCGCCAGGCGATCGACGACGCGGTTGCTGGCCGCCCGCTCGACCCGAAGTTGCTCGGCGAACTCGAAGGCTTGGCCAATCGCGGCTACACCGACGGCTTCTACCAGCGCCATCACGAACACGAGATGCAGAACTACCTGCGCGGCCACTCCGAGTCCGGCCGCAGCCTCTACGTCGGCGATGTCATCGGCTGGGACGCGCTGCGCGGCATGGCGGAAATCGAAGTGAAGAATCGCTTTGCGGTCGGCGACCGCATCGAAGTAATCCACCCGTCGGGCAACCGTGAAATTTCGCTGGAGCGCATGGAAAATGCCGAAGCCACGCCGATCAGCGTCGCGCCGGGCAACGGCCACCGCGTGTGGATTCCGCTGCCGGTGGAACTGCCGGGGGCGTTGCTGGCGCGCTTTGTTTGAGCTGCGAAGAGCGGTTTAACCACAACGGGCACAACGAACACAACGAAGACCAGAGCGTGCGAAAGACTGACTGACTGTGAGGGCGTTGCACGAGTAACGCATATAAGAAAAGGGCACTTTCGAAGAAAGTGCCCTTTTCATGAGTGTATGGCGCGCCCGAGACGATTCGAACGTCCGACCCTTGCCTTCGGAGGGCAATACTCTATCCAGCTGAGCTACGGGCGCGTGATTTTTCCGGAAAGGGTGCGAAGCATAGCCCGTTTAGTGGGCGGCGT
>JAGNOM010000231.1 GCA_017990155.1 Propionivibrio sp.
CTGCGAATTCAAAAGCGAGCGCACCCAACCGTGCAGCCGACGAAACGTCATCCACCACGCCAGAGAAATAAGCAAATACGCCAAGTAACGAAAGTCACCCATGCTGCACGATTTACCCATGCTTCAACGCCTCAAGCGCTCCTCCTTCATCCATTCCCTCGCACTACCTACCCTGTTGGCACTTTGCGCGGCCAACTTCGCGCACGCGCAAGCGTCGGCACCCGATTCGGCGGCTGTTGCCGCAATTGCGCCGGTTGCCGAAGCCGTATCGGCGGCGCCTGAGGTCACTGCGGAGGCTCCGGCTGCTCCCGCTGTTCCCGTTGTTCCGGCCACGCCGGTCACGCTGGTCAAGCCGAAAAGCGCGCTCTGGCCCGACCAGATCGAGGCCGCCGGCAGCATCATGCCGTGGCAGGAAACGCACATCGGCAGCGAAATCGGCGGCTTGCGTCTCGCGGACGTGGCGATCAGTGTCGGCGACACGGTGAGCAAAGGTCAGGTTCTCGCCCGGCTGGACACCGCCACCGTGGAAATGGATCTGGAGGCGGCCAATGCCCAGCTCATGGAGGATGGAGGCACACTCGCCCAGGCCGTCGCCACGCTCGATCGCGCCAAGCGGCTGGCGCCGTCCGGTGGCCTCAGCCGCCAGGAACTGACGCTCTACGAGACGCAAAAGAACACCGCCGAAGCCCGCGTCAACGCAGCGCGCGCGCAGGTCAAGCGGCAGCAACTGCGCCTGAAGTTTGCAACCATCGTCGCGCCCGACGACGGCGTCATTTCCGCGAGTTCGGCGTCGGAAGGTGCGATCGTCGGGGCGGGAAGCGAACTGTTCCGGCTCATCCGTCAGGGGCGGCTTGAATGGCGTGCCGAAGTCAAAGGCGAAAAGCTCCTCAAGCTGGCGGCCGGCCAGGAGGTGATCGTCAACAGCCCCTTGGGCACGGAAGTGAAAGGGCGCGTGCGTCGCCTGTCGCCGACCATCGATATCAAGACCGGCAACGGGCTGGCCTATGTCGACCTGCCGACCGGAACCAATCTGAAAGCGGGGCTGAACGTTTCCGGCAGCATCAGCATGGGCAAACGCAAGGCCCTGTATCTGCCGGCCAGCGCTGTCGTCCGCGACGAAAATCATGCGCGCGTCTTCAAGGTCGGCCCCGAGAGCAAGATCGTCGCAATCGACGTCACCACCGGGCGCACCAAGGATGACTTGATCGAAATCGTCGACGGACTCGATGAACGAAGCGAGGTCGTCGGGGGAGAGCTCAGCCATCTCAAGGTCGGCCAACTCGTTGATTCTTCAGCGCACGAACAGGAAGCCGAGTCGCCGGGCGGCAGTACGGAGAGCAACTGATCTTCCGGGCCGGCTTCCGGAGACTCTGACCGGCTACGATTGAAAACCGCGCATCCGTCTTCTACGATGAGGTTCCGTGCCACGGCAGTTTGTGGTCGCTGCCGTTTTTCTCCGTCTGGTTTTTCCTGAAAGGAGTCTGCTCATCATGAATACGCTATTCCGAACACTGTCAGCCATAGTTGTTTGCTTGCCCTTACTCGTGTCCTGCGGCAAGACCGAGGAACCCAAGGTGGAGCCGTCCGCCGCAGAATCCGCCGCCAAGGAGGCGGAAGTCGCCGTCAAGGACGCTGCCGAAGCCAGCAAGGAGGCGGCCGCCAAGACCGGCGAGGCAATCAGCGAAGCGAGTAAGGAAGTCGCCGAGAAAGCCGGGGATGCCACGAGCGAAGCCGTCGACAAGACCATGGAAGCCGCCGCCAAGACCGGCGAAGCGATCAGCGAAGCCGGCAAGGAAGCGGCTGCGAAGGCCAGCGAAGCGGCGAGCGACGCCATGGATGCGACCAAGCAGGCTGCTGGCGAAGCGATGGACAAAGCCAAGGAAGTGGCGGCCGACGCGGTGCCGGCGAAGTAGGCTGGGGCTGACGGATTCATACTCCGTCGGGCCTCATCAGTAAGACAAGGCGACCGGGTTCTTGCCTGGCTCGGTCTTGTAGCTCCGCAGGAGTTCGGTGGTAGCGCCGGCCAGCAGGAGCGCATCGACGCCAACCGCGACAAACCGCGCGCCGGCGTCGATGTAGCGTGCGTTGAGCGATTTGTCGCTGCACAGCACGCCGCCGGCCTTGCCTGCCTGGGCGACCTTCTGCAGTCCGACTTCGATCGCCGAGACAATTTCCGGGTGTGTCGACTGGCCAAGGTAGCCATAGGACGCGGCCAAATCCGCTGAGCCGAAGAAAATGCCATCGACGCCCTCAACGCCGAGGATTGCCTCCAGATTCTCGTAGCCGCATTTCGTTTCGACCTGCACCAGCAAACACATCTGATCGTCGGCCTGCGCCGTGTAGTCGTCGATTCGACCCCAGCGTGATGCGCGGGCGAGGGCGCTGCCAACGCCACGAATACCGGACGGCGGGTAGCGCATGGCCTTGACCAGGCCTTCGGCCTGTTCGGCGGTGTCGAACATCGGGATGAGCAGCGTTTGTACTCCCGTTTCCAGAAGCTGCTTGATCAGTACATGGTCGCCTTGCGGCGGACGGACGACGGGCTGTGATGAATAAGGCGCGATGGCCTGCAGCTGCGCGAGGATGCTGCGCAGATCGTTCGGGCCGTGTTCGGCGTCGATCAGCAGCCAGTCGAAACCGGCGCCGGCGCAGATTTCGGCGCTGAAGGTTTCGCCGAGGCCGAGCCATAGGCCGAAGAGTGTTTGGTTGGCTTGAAGGCCTTGCTTGAAGTGGTTGGTGGGGATTTTCATCGGGAGCCTTTCATTGAGGAAACGCTGTGTTCCGCCCTGACGGCGTGTAACTTTTTCTTGCGTCGCCAAGAAAAAGTCACCAAAAAGAAGGCGACCCCCGCGTTACGCGGCCGGCTATGCCGGCTGCCCTGCGCTACTCGTGAGGCCGGGCGGCTGCGGAACTCGGGCCTTTGGCCCTCAGACAGTCCTCGCCGACGACCCCCGGCCCCACTCCGTTGCTCGGCGCTGCACGAGGGGGAAGGAGAAGCACACCAAAAGGAACCTGACGCCATTGGCGGTCGATTCCCGGTTGGTTCTTGATCAGCCCTTTGCGTCGTCGAGCAGCGCAAGACGCGACGGGAAAAAGGGCGAGGACTGTCTGAGGGCCGAAGGCCCGAGTTCCGCAGCCCTCCCGTTGTGGCTGAGCAGCGCAGAGCACCCGGCGCAGCCGGGCGACGCTGTGGGCGCGCGTTTTCTTTGGCTACTTTCTTTTTGCAAGAAAAAAGAAAGTACGCCCGCGCGTCAGGCGCGGAACCCAGCCGTAACTCATCGCCCACGCACGTCTTCATTTCAACTCCCCGCTGCCTTTCAAGTTGTCCTGCTTCTTCAACCGATACTGCAACTGCGGCCGCGTGATCCCAAGCAGACGTGCGGCGCCGGCGAGGTTGCCGTCTGACCGCCGCACGGCTTCTTCAAGCAGCCGGGTTTCCAGGTCTTCGAAGGAAATGCCACTGCCGAGAATGGCTTCAAGCAGGGCGACGGTGCGGCAGGGCTCGGGCTTGTTCTCCAGGTTACCGGCAGCGGAGATCAAGAACTCCCAGTTCTGCGCCTCGCCGACGTGGGTGAACAGGTGCTCGAGTTCGATCCAGCCATCTTGCGGCGCCAGGATGACGCCGCGTTCGATCATGTTTTCCAGCTCTCGCACGTTGCCCGGCCACTGGTGGCGCTTGATCGCCTGCATCGTCTTGTCGCTGACGCCGAGCAGTTTCTTTTCGTAGAGCGTGCAGAAGCGGCTGAGCATGGCCTCGACCAGCGGCGGAATGTCAGCCACGCGCTCGCGCAGCGGCGGAATCTGGATCGGATAGACGTTGAGTCGGTAGAAGAGATCCGAGCGAAAACGTCCTTCCTTGACGGCCGTTTGCAGATCGACGTTGGTCGCGGCGACGAGGCGAACGTTGATCTTGCGCACGTGATCGTCGCCGAGCCGCTCGATTTCGCCTTCCTGCAATACGCGCAGCAGCTTGGCCTGCGCGCCTAAAGGCAGCTCACCGATCTCGTCGAGGAAGACCGTGCCGCCATCGGCGCGTTCGAATTTGCCGATGCGTGAGTTCTGTGCGCCGGTGTAAGCACCTTTTTCGACGCCGAATAGTTCCGATTCGATCAGGTCATTGGGCAGTGCCGCGCAGTTGATCGCGACGAACGGCCCCTGCCGGCGCTTGCTCATCTGGTGCAGCGTGCGCGCGAAGCGCTCCTTGCCGACGCCGGTTTCGCCGAGCAGCAGCACCGAGACCTGCGTTTCGGCGGCGCGCGAGACGAGGTCGTAGGCGTGCTTGAAGCCCTTGGAGTTGCCGACCAATTGCGGTGTTTGCGTTTGCTGCGTGATCGTCGTGCGCAGGTAGTCGATCTGCGTGCGCAGTTCGAGCAGGTGGGTGAGCATGGAGTCGGACTGGAAGTAGTTGGCATGCTCTTCCGCGTCTTCCCATTCCTCCAGCGGCTTGCCGACGATGCGGCAGTTGTTGTGGCCGCAGGCGACGCACTCGACTTCCTTGAACAGGATGAAGCGTCCCATGAACGCCGACGTGTAGCCTGAGGCGTAGCCGATCTGCGACCAGCACACTGGTTCGTCTGACTGACCGAAGTCGCGGATATGGACCTCCTGCTCCCAGGAATTCTCCCAGAGGAATTCGCCGTTGAACGCGCCCTTTTCGACGTCCATGTGCAGCTCAGTCGGGGTGACACGAACGACGCCCTCGAGCATGTGCAACTGCGGCCCCGTCAGGAAGGCGTCGACGGTGGACTGGTGACCGCGCGTGCGCTTGGCCAGTTCGGCGTCGCGTACACCGGCCGCGTAGCCCATGCGGGTGAGCAGTCGCCGCGTGTGCTCCTTGCCGACCGAGCCGATCAACTCCTTGCGCAACGCGCCGAGCGACGCGGTGTGCATCAACACCATGCGGTTTTCGGCAAGCCAGATCGTTCCGTCCTTTTCGGAAAAACGGACCAGTTCGCGCAAATCATTCGACTCCGGGTACTGAATTGTCGTCATGGCGTGCCTTGCAGATGGGTCTTTGGGTCGGCGGTAAACGCGTCGTTCCGAGCGCGGTGAACGAGTCGTCCGGAAGCTGATAAAGATATTACACAAACTATACGAAAAAATACACAAATCTCGAGAATTTATGGTTTGTCGTTTGAAAGTGTTTTTATCAATTGAATCATCAACCCGTGTTCGATTGATCAAATCATC